>CASTQR010000220.1 GCA_949451265.1 uncultured Eubacteriales bacterium
TGTGGACGTAGACGAAGCCCCGGTCCTGGAAGAAGCAGTGGACGGCGTGGGCGGCCACGCTCCGCACCCGGAAGGCGGCGGAGAACAGGTTCGTCCGGGGCCGCAGGTGCTGGATGGTGCGCAGGTACTCCACGCTGTGCCGCTTCTTTTGCAGGGGGTAGTCCGGGGAGGAGGGGCCCTCCACGGCGATGGAGGCGGCCTTCACCTCCAGGGGCTGCTTGGCCTCCGGCGTCAGCGCCACGGTGCCGGTGACGATGAGGGCGGCGCCCACGTTCTGGCCCGCGATCTCCTTATAGTTGTCCAGCACGTTGGCGTCCATGACGATTTGCAGGTTCTTGAAGCAGGAGCCGTCGTTGAGCTCGATGAAGCCGAAGGTTTTCATGTCCCGGATGGTGCGGGCCCAGCCCATGACGGTGACGGCCTGCCCGTCCAGCCGCTCCCCGTCGGCAAAGACGGCGGCGATGGTGATGCGTTCCATATGCGTTCCCTCAATTCCTGATAGTCTGATCCCGCCGGGGGGCGGGGATAAAGCGTGCCATTAGTATATCATTTTTTCCGCCGTTTGCAAGAGCGCAGGAAAAAAAGAGGAGCCGGAGCCCCTCTTTTTACCACCAGCGCATGGGGATGAAGAACAGCCAGGGCGCGGTGACAATCGCCATCACCAGGGCGATCACGTGCCGCTGCCTGCCGTCCAGCGGCCCGCAGGAGCGCATGGCCCGCCGGTCGAAGAAGTAGATGCACACACCAGCGATGGCCACCCCCGCCAGCGTCCACAGGAAGGACAGCGGGTGGTGGAAGGGGTTCGCCATCAGGCCCTGGGCGGCGGTCAGTACCCAGTCCCCCGCCACGCCCGCCCGGTCTATGGCGTCAATGGACAGCCAGCCCAGGAACATCCACGCCACGCCGATCAGGTCGGCGGCGAAGCCCAACAGCCAGAACTTCCACCACAGCTTCTTCACCACCGCCCCCTTTTGCGCGTGCTTCAGGGCCAGCAGGGTGAGGGACAGCACGGCGCAGTCCACCGCCAGGTTGGCGGGGATGACGAACACCAGAACCTGCGGGAACAGGATCAGGAGCCAGATGGGAAAGATCACGTTGTAAATCCGGGTCTGCTTTTTCATAGGGGTTTCAGTCCTTTCCGCTGTTTTTGGCGGCGGCAGGCCGCCCCCGCCAGATTGCCCGCCAGAGCGGGTATGGCCGCCATCAGGCAGTGGGGCAGGGCGGTGTAATTCATCAGGAGGAATACGGTGGGGACGAAGAACAGCCCGCAGGCAATGGGGTACAGCGGGCAGAAGCCGTGCCGCCTTCCCAGGGACAGCCCGGACATGAACCCGCCCACAGGCAGCAGCAGGTAGGGCAGCAGAAGGCCCACCAGCACCGGCACATCCCGTGCGTCGAACACCTTCAGCACTGCCGGGAGCAGGACGCACAGCAGAAAGGCGAAGCCCAAATAAGGCAGGGTCTCCCGCCAGTGGAGGGGGGAGGGCCCGGGGGCCAGCCCCAGCTTGGCCCGGATGGCGGACACCTCGGTGTACCAGCCCACCCAGCGGCCCAGCCAGACGATGAGGTACACCAGGGTCAGCGGGACGAGGAAGGCGGGGAGGGCGAAAAAGGGTTCGTGAAAGAAATTCAGCACTGCCCACGCCGATACGGTGGCCGTGGTGACGGCGTAGTGGATCAGCGAGCGGATCACCAGATCCTGGCCGCTGTCGGCGAAGGGCAGGGTGGCAATGCCCGCCTCCGCCCCAAAGAGGAACCAGAGGAGGAAGCCCAATGCCGCGCCCAGCCCCTCCGGCACTCTGGAGTTATAACAGAAGGTAAACTCCCTGACATCCCAGGTGAGCGAGGCACCGAACAGGGAACCTGGCTGGGTCAAAAAACCCAGCAGCAGACAGCCCGCGATACCCGCCGCCCCGCCCGCCAGCACCCGGACGAGCCATTGCTTTTTGAATTCTTCCATGATGCGCGCCTCCTTTCACAAGCCCAGCACCTGCTTGATCTTCTTCACGTACCGGCGGGACACCCAGCACACCGTCCCGCCCTCTAAGGTCATTTTTATCGTCCCCGCCAGGGTCAGATTCAGCGCCGCCACCCGGTCCAGGTTCACGATCTCCGAGTTGGACACCCGGACGAATTTCGTCCCCGCCAGCTCCTCCTCCAGCTTGTACAGCCGCTGGCGGACGGTGAACACCCCCTTGGCGGTCTGGCAGAACACGCCCTTGTCCTCGGCGTAGAACCGCAGCACCACCGCCCGGGACACCCGCACCGCCTCCCGTTCAGCGTAGACGGTGAAGGGCTGGGGCAGGGCGGCCTCCCGGAGCTTTTGGGCCAGCTCCTCCACCTCGGCGCAGGGCTGTGGGGCCCGGAGGACGATCACCGGCTCGTCCAGGGCTGGGTCGATCTGCACTTCCACCCTCACGGGGCTCCCCTCCCTTCCTTCTGATCGCAGTATACCCAACCCGGAACCAAATGTCCAGCGATCCGGGACGGATGGTCGGCTTGGGCGGACGGGCGGCAAAAAGGGCCCCGCTCTTTCGAGCGGGGCCGTCCCTCAATACCTGATGATGAAGTAGATCACATACACCCAGCTCAGCAGCCCGTGGACAATGGCCCAGCCCACGGAGTGCCAGGTGGTATAGCTGATAACCATGGCCAGGGCGCTGCCGAAGCTGATGCCCGCCTTTGCCGCGCTGCCGGCGTTCAGGCTCCCTTTTTTATCCTCCACAGTTCCACCCCCCTTACAGCAGAATGACGCCCGCCTCTTTGCAGGCCTCGATGGTGCGGGGGTCCCAGATGGACGCCTGCACCTCGCCGATGTGGGCCTTGCCCAGCAGGAACATGGAAACCCGGCTCTGCCCGATGCCGCCGCCGATGGTGAGGGGCAGCTCCCCCGCCAACAGGGCCTTGTGGAAGGGCAGCTCCCGGCGCTCGTCGTGGCCGGAGGCGGACAGCTGCCTGTCCAGGGACTCCGGGCTCACCCGGATGCCCATGGACGAGATCTCGAAGGCCCGG
>CASTQR010000221.1 GCA_949451265.1 uncultured Eubacteriales bacterium
TGGCGGCGTGGGCGGGCAGGGCCAGCAGGCCCGCCAGGAGCGCCGCCATGAGAAGGGTGCGTACTCGTTTCATCACGTAGTCCTCCATATCATATAAGGTAGGCGGCCAGCGCCGGGGCGCTGGCCGCTGGGGGCAAGGGAAACGTACCGTTTCCCAGGATGGCAAAAGTCGTCCAACGGACGACTTTTGGGGTGTGTTCCCCTTAACGCCGTGACACGCCGCCGGACGCCGTCTGTCAAGGCCCGGCCAGTCTGAGGACTGGCCGGCTCGCGGGCGGTCGTGAAACGACCGCCCGGCCTTGACTGGCGGGGGCCGGTGGCGTACCCTCCGCGGGGGGAACACACCGCTGAATGGCGCCGCCTGACAGCGCCGCTTTACCGGCTGCGGCGGCGGTTCTGACTGCCCCGTTCCTGCTGGCGGGGGCTGATGGCCTGCTCGATGCCGTTGCCCATGTTGCGGGCGGCGTCACGGACCTTTTCCAGCATTTCACCGCAGACGGAGGGGGGCAGGCCGTTGTAGGTGCCGTTCACGTGCTCCGTCATTTCCGGCATGGGGCACTCCACCCCGAAGCGGCGGCACACCATGTAGCCCGCGCTCTGGGCGTCCAGGGCGTAGAACTCCCGCTTGAAATTGCCGTTATAGCCCCGGTCATGGGCGCGGGCCAGGGGGATTTCAGCGGCAAGGGCGGCGAACACCGCCGCGTGGCTGTGGTCCGGGTTGATGAAGATGGTGAGCCGCTCCGGGTCGTAGAAGGCCGGGGCCTCGATCTCTTTGCTCTCGGCCACCGTCACCGGGGACTGGTCCATCAGCGCGGCCAGCGCCGCCTCCATCCGGGGCCCCTTCCCCTCCAGGGGGGCGGGCTCGGGCAGGGGCTTGCCCGTGGTCTGGCTCACATCGTAGTAGCTGCCCATGAAGTAGCCCCGGTATTGCTTGTTCCGGGGCGGCACGAACACCGTGGCCCCGGCGCTGATGGCGTCGTCCCGGACATAGCGGCCCAGGCCATGCCAATAGGTAGTGGTGCCGATCCTGGTGGCGCCCTGGAGCTGGGCCATGGTGAGGGCCACGTTGCCCACGCTGCAATGGATGTTGTCGGCCTGCAAGTCCAGGTACTGCCGGTAGTGCTCCGGGCTGCTGGTGATCAGGCTGAGGGAGCCGTCCCGCATGGCGGACAGGTTCTCCCGCTCCATCTGGCGCTGCTCGGTGCGCGCCTGATCGCGGGTGGTCTTGTTCTTGATGATATCGCTGATGCTGGGCATGATGATTCCTCCTTTTTAAGTTATCGGGTGTCTTTGCCCCGCCTGTGGGCCTTTTCCTGGGCGCGGCCTTTGGAGCGGCCCTGCCCCGACATGGCCTTCAAACCCTCCAGCCGGGCCCGGACGGATTCCCGCAGTTCGGCGGGGATGTCCGGTTCAGCAGCCCCCTCTTGTGTCGGGGAGGGAGTCGAGCCAATCCCGCGCTCTGGCGAGGACTTCTCTTGTGGAACACGGGGGCTCGCTTTTTTTGCCGTTTCTTCCTCCTGGCCCCGCTGGGGGATGGGATAGGCCATGGCCTCCATCACGGCGTTGAGCTGGGCGGCGTAGTTCTGATTGGACACCACGTTCACATAGCCCGCCGTACTGCCCCGCTTCTGTGCAATGAAGTACAAAATGCCGTACTCCTTCGCCAGCTTCTTGAACCGCCCCATGTCCTCCCGCTTCAGCGGGATCACCACGGCGGGGGCGGGGTCGCGGGCCAGCCGCTTGGCGCTGGTCTTGCCCACCACCTTGTTGTCCTGGCGCTTCAAGGCCAGCAGCAGCGCCGCCACATTTTTCAGCGCGGAGCCTGCCAGCTTCACCGCGCTCTCGGTGGCCTGGATGCCCTCCTTCACCACCAGATCGGCGGCCTCGGCGCTCACGTCCATTGGATTCACCTTCCTTTCGATGTTGGATTTTACCGGGCGGGGCCATGGGAACGGTCCCGTTCCGGGTAGGTCTGACGCTGTTTCTCCTGTCCCCGGTCTGCCTGGAGCTGGCCCCGGATACGCGGGATGTCCGCCGCCACCCGCCCGCAGGTTTTCAGATCACGGCGGAGCGGGCGCAGGCGGGTGTTGATAGCGACTATTGCCGCCTCTACGTCCTCACCCTCCCGCTTTCTGCCGTATAGGTCGCGGCGCTGGTCCACCAGGGCGTCGATCTGGGCTTGCAGGGCCTCCCCCAATGTGGTAAGCTGGCAGTCGGTATTGATACGGTATCTCCGCAAAAGCTGGTACTGCCGCTGATACTGGCGCAGCTTCTTCACGTCCTCCCGGACGGAGAAGGGGACGGGGCGGCGCTTCTTAGGCCGGGGCCCGCCCAGCAGGTACAGATAGTACACATAGAGAGCCCGGAACCCGCGGAGCTTTTTCCGGGGCGTCTGCGGGACATTGCCCCGCCGTACCCGGTAGCGCCGGGGGACTATGGGCGGCGGGGGCAGGGGCGGGGGCGTACCCTTCCGGGCGGCGGCCAGCCGCGCCCGGATGTCGGCCTCGGTGTAGCCGTCCCCCAGGCTGTCCAGCCGGAAATTCCGGCCAGCGCCGGGCGGGGCGACGGCGGTATGCTTGATATTGGGGCCGTGCTTTACTGTGTAGCCCTGCCGCCGCAGGACGGCCAAAAAGCCCTCGAAGGTGAAGCTCTCCCGGAGGGCGGCGTCGATGTCCTGGCGGATGAACCGGGATATATCGCCCCGGCCCGTCCGCTCCGCGTCCCATTGGGCGTAGTGCTTCCCGTGGCCGTCCGGCTCGATGACGGACAGGCCAAATTCCCGGCTGACCTCGTTTGAGGTATTCCGCAATGTGTCAAAGTAGCTTGCAAAATCGCTTCGATATTTTCTGCCGTCCAGGAAAGACACTGAATTGAACACGATGTGACAGTGCAGGTGTTCGCGGTCTGTATGAGTGCATACCACGGCTTCATACCGTTCCCCCAGCAGGCGGCGGGCGAACTCCACCCCGGCGGCGTGGGCCTGTTCCGGGGTGG
>CASTQR010000222.1 GCA_949451265.1 uncultured Eubacteriales bacterium
GCCCCAGCTCGTTGGCCAGATGGGACACCGCCGCGTCGATCTCCTTGGCCCGCTGCCGGATGTTCCGGGGCAGCCAGTCCTGCTTCCGGGCCAGGTCGATGACCATGCCCCGGATGCGTTTCGCCACGTAGGTCTCGAACTTGATCCCCTTGTCGGGGTCGAACTTGTCGATGGAGTTCAGCAGGGTCAGAATCCCCTCGCTGACGATGTCGTCCACCTGGGCGAAGCTGCTGTAAACGCCCCGGATCTGGAGGGCCGCGCTCTTGATCAGCCCCTCGTACCGCAGCACCAGCGGCCACTTCAGCGCCTCGTCCCCCGTCCGCTTGTACAGGGCCAGCAGGTCGGGCGTGTCCATGGCCTTAATCTCGGCCTCGGTGTAGCTGCGTTCCGCCAAGCCCGTACTCATGTGCCCACCGCCCTTCTCTGCGCCATGGCGGGCGCATCCGCGGTGATATTGCCCAGGGCCTGGATCTGCACGCTGTTGGTGATCTCGTTAAAGGAAAGCACATACACATTTGGGTAGAACTGGGTGATCATCTTGCTGAAATAGCCCCGGATCACCTGGCTTACCAGGATCACGGGGGTCTGGGACAGGTCCCCGAACTTCTTCAGGTGCTCCGCCAGCTGGGCGATGATGGACTGCATGAGCTCCGGCCCCATGGCCAGGTACACGCCCTGTTCGTTCCGGGTGAGGGAGGAGATGATCTTCTTCTCCACCTCCGCGTCCAGGGTGATGACCCGGAGCTGCCCGTCCTCGCAGAACCTTCTGGTGATGGTGCGGGCCAGCGCGCCCCGGACCTGCTCCGTGGTCATGTCCAGATCCCGGCCCTGCCCGAAGGACTCGGCGGCGGTCTCCACGATGGTGGCCAGATCCTTGATGGGCACGCCCTCCTGCAAGAGGTTCCGCAGCAGCTTCTCCAGCTTGGAGTAGGGGATGATGGCAGGGATAGCCTCCTCCACCAGCTCCGGGGAGTTCTGCTTCAGATTGTCCACCAGCCGGATGGTCTCCGCCCGGTTCAGCAGCTCGTAGGCGTGCTTTTTCACCGTCTCCGCCAGATGGGTCAGCATGACGGACAGGGGGTCGATGACGTTGTAGCCGTAGATCTCCGCCATCTCCTTGTTCTCCGGCAGAATCCACCGGGAGGGGATGCCGTAGGCGGGCTCGATGGTCTCGATGCCGTCGATCTCCCCCAGGGGGTTGGGCGGCTCCAGCGCTAAGTAGTAATCCACCAGGATCTCGCCCTCCGCCACCACCTCGCCCTTGATGCGGATGGCGTACTGGTTGGTGCCCAGGGCGGAGGAGTCGTGGAGGCGGATGGAGGGGATGACGAAGCCCATATCCTGGGCGTACTGCCGCCGGAAGATGGTGATCCGGCTGATGAGCTTGCCGCCGTGGGATTCGTCCACCATGGGGATGAGGCTGTAGCCGAACTCCATCTCCACCGGCTCCACGGTCAGCAGGGTGTACACATTGTTGATGTCCCGGTAGTAGTCGCTTTCGCTGGGGGCCGCCAGCTCCGCTGGCTCCTCGGGGGCCTGGGCCGCGGCCGCCTCCGCCTGCTTGGTAGCGTCCATCTGCCGGATGAGCAGGAACCCGCCCGCCAGCAGCGCCGCGCCGCCCACCGCCAGGGGCAGGTGGGGGGTATTGGGGATAATGGCCAGAATCAGCAGCACCACGCCGGTGGTCATGATGGCCCGGGGCTGGGCCTTGAACTGGCCCAGCACGTCGGTGTTCAGGCTGCCGTCGGACACCGACCGGGTGACGATCATGCCGGTGGCGGTGGAGATCATCAGGGACGGGATCTGGGACACCAGGCCGTCGCCGATGGTGAGGATGCAGATTTGGCTGATGGCGTCGCCGAAGGTCATGCCCCGGGCAGTCATGCCGATCACCAGGCCGCCCACCAGGTTGATCACCGTGATCACGATGGACATGGTGGAGTCGCCTTTGACGATCTTGGTGGCGCCGTCCATGGCGCCGTAGAAGTCGGCCTCCTTCTGGATCTTCTCCCGGCGCACCCTGGCCTGCTGTTCGTCAATCAGGCCGGAGGACAGGTCGGCGTCGATGGCCATCTGCTTGCCGGGCATGGCGTCCAGGGTGAACCGGGCGGCCACCTCGGACACGCGCTCCGCGCCCTTGGTGATGACGATGAGCTGCACCAGCACGATGATGAAGAAGATCACGAAGCCCACCACGATGTCGCCGCCGGTGACCAGCTGTCCGAACCGGGCGATCAC
Source organism: uncultured Eubacteriales bacterium (assembly GCA_949451265.1). Next base: position 2,239 of record CASTQR010000222.1, read on the forward strand.
CTCGCCGGGGTTGCCGGTGGTGAGGATCATCCGGGTGGAGGACACGTTCATGCCCAGCCGGAACAGGGTGGTGATCAGCAGCAGGGAGGGGAAGATGGAGAAGTCCAGCGCCTCCGCGATACTCATGGTGATCATGAGGATCATGATGGACAAGCCGATATTGACCACCAGCAGGATATCCAGGATCATGGGGTTGAGGGGGATGAACAGGAACATGACCACAACCACCACAAACAAAGCTATGCTGTTGTTCAGGATTCGCTTTAGCATAACCTAACCTCCGGAGGTTCTGTCTGCGTGCATCACTTCACAATCTTGTTCTTCCCGTTCAGCTTGAACAGGTACACCAGCACCTCCGCCACCGCCTCGTACAGGTTGGGGGGAATGAACTGGTTCACCTCGGTCTGGGCGTACAGCGCCCGGGCCAGGGGCACGTTCTCAATGCAGGCGATGTTGTGCTGTTCCGCGATCTCCACGATCCGGGCCGCCACATTGTCCTGCCCCTTGGCCATGACGATGGGGGCGTCGTCCTCCTCCGGCCTGTACCGGAGGGCCACGGCGAAGTGGGTGGGGTTTCGGATGACCACGTCCGCCCCCGGCACCTGCTGCATCATCCGCTGCTGGGCCCGGCGGCGCTGGATCTCCTTGATCTTCCCCTTCACCTGGGGATCGCCTTCCATCTGCTTATATTCCTCTTTGACCTCCTGCTTGGTCATCATCATGTTCTTCTCGTAGTCCCACCACTGGTAGA
>CASTQR010000223.1 GCA_949451265.1 uncultured Eubacteriales bacterium
CCACCAACCACCTGGACCTGGAGTCCATCGCCGCGCTGAACAAGGGGCTGGAGGCCGTCAAGTGTAACGTGCTGGTGGCCTCCCACGACCACCAGCTGATCCAGACCGTCTGCAACCGGGTATTCGACTTCACCCCGGAGGGGAAGCTCATCGACAGCAAGACCACCTACGACGAATACCTGGAGCGCCAGCGGGAGCAGGGGGCCGGGTAACAATCCGGGGACGGAAACCCGGTGGACAGCGGCCCCGCCGCCATAGTGTATACTATATTGCAAAAAAATACCGTGGGAGGCCGTCCGCCTTGGAACTGATCCTGCAATCCCGAAGTGAATACGACAAGCTCCGCTCCGGGGAGATGACCCCGGCTATGGCGGCGGAGTACCTCCGGGACGGCAAGATCCGCACCCGGGGCTTTGCCGAAACCCTGCGGCAGCTCTACCCCGGCCTGGACTTACAGGCCCGGATCACCGCCGCCCTCCAAGAGGACGACCCGGGGGCCAACCCGGAGTCGGTGGCCCGCCGGGTGCGCAACTGGCTGGCGGGCCAGAACCAGCCCGTGAACCGGGAGGAGATCTTCCGCATCGCCTTCGCCCTGGGCCTGGGCGAGGGGGACGCCAGCCACCTGCTGGGCCTGTGCACCGGCTACGGCATCCACTACCGGGAGGGCCGGGACGTGGTATACGCCTGGTTCCTGCGGATGGGGAAGGACTATGCCCAGGCCAGGGACTTCTTCGCCACCCTGCCCCCGGTGGAGAGGCCGGACGGCCTGCCCGAGGCGGGCGTCCAGCCACCTGACCCACGAGCTGCAAAACCTGTTCCTCCGGGCCCAGACCCCGGAGGACCTGCGGGAGTGCTACCTGTCCAGCCTGGACAAGCTGGGGGCGCTCCACGCCCGGGCCTATTTCTACTTTGAGAAGTACCTGGATCAGCTGGTCCGCCCCGCCCCCTCCTACGGCGGCCTGCGGGAGCCGGACTACTCCACGGAGGCCATCATGCGGCAGTATTTCTCCCTCCATATGCCGTCGGGCCGGAACCGGCAGGGGTACTCCGTGGTGCAGAAGCTGATCAAGCAAAATTGGCCCAACGCCACCGCCCTGAAGAACATCCGCCAGCGGAAGGAGGACGTGACCCGCAAGCTGCTGCTCCTGCTGTACGTGGTGACGGAGAACGTCATCGACGGGGAGTACCACGAGACGGACGAGGACTATGTGTCCGCCCAGGAGCGGCTGGAGGATCATTGGTGGACGCTGAACGCCATCCTGAACGACTGCGGTATGCCCGCCCTGGATCTGCGCAACAGCTTCGACTGGCTGGTGGTGTACGCCATCACCGCCGAGGACGAGGCCATGAGCGAGCGGATGGAGAAGGTCATCGACGAGCTGTTTTCCGACGTAAGGTGAAAGGAATCCCTCCCCCGGCACAGCCGGGGGAGGGATTTGTTCATTCGTAAACCACGGAGTTCCCGGTAAAGGAGCCGCCGTCCACCGTCTCGATATAGGTGCCCCTGGCCCCCCGGATGGTGCCCCGGTTGTCCAGGCGCCCGTTCCCGCTGACGATCAGGGTGTTGTCCTCCCAATCCAGGGTGATGGTGCCGTCCTCCTCGTTCACCAGCGTGCCGGACACCCGCTGGCGTCCGCCGATGGTGATCTGGCCGTGGTTGGTCACGTCGCCCAGGTTCACGGATTCCGGCCAGCCCGTCAGCCGCATTTCTCCGTGGTTGGCGATGGAGCCGCCCGCCTCCTGGTACAGGTTCCCGAAATCCGCGTCGATGAGGCCCGCGCTGGTCACCTTGCAGTTGATGAGGCCCAGGGTGCCGTAGACCCGCAGGGCGGCGCCATCCTCCACGGTCATGTCGCACTGGCCGAACTCGATATTGCCCTTGATGATAAACGTGCCGCCGCCGCGCAGGGTCAGCCGTCCGGGGTCGGGCATATGCGCGCCGCCCTCCAGGGACAGCAGGCCGCCCTCCACCACGATGTTCTCCCCCAGACCCTGGGTGTCGCCGCCCAGGAGCACCGTGCCGCCATCCACAATCAGCTCGTTGCTGTGGAAGTCCGCGTTGTCGGTGATGAGGAAGGCGTCCTCCCCGGCCACGGTGATCCCGCCGGAGTGGAATTCCGGGCGCGTGTCCGGATTGCCCCGCAGGATCAGCCCCTTGGTGAGCTGGATGGGCCCGCCGTTCAGGTCGATCTTGTCGTTGGGGTCGTAGCCGTTCCACACCACCAGGGTGCAGCGGTCGTCCGCCAGGGCGGCGCGCAGCTCCGACTCGCTGCTGACAAAGCGGGTCTGGTCGCTGTCGTACCGCGGGGAGAGGACCCGCCCCTGCCCCTGGACGGAGGTGCCGGCGCCCAGGCCGATGCCGCTGTCCTCCAGGATCACGCCGTTGTTCACCAGCACCGCCCCGCGCTGGGCCATCAGCACGGAGGAGCCCTCCGCCCGCAGGGTGCCGTGGTTGTGCAGCTCGCCGCCGTCGTTCACGGTGAGGCGGCCGCCGTGCTGGGTGAATTGGGCCTTGTTGTGCATCAGCCCGCCGTTGTCAATGGTAAACATGCCGTAGCTGTCCCAGTTGGCGTTGTTGTGGAGCGTCAGCTCGCCGCCCCGGGCCACGGAGACCGCCCGGCGTTCACCGACCAGCTTCCCGCCATCTCCACCAGGCTGTCCAGGGTCAGCGTGCCCAGGTTCGCCAGGTTGGAGGCGTCCATATTGGGGGCGCCCGCGATGGTGCTGGAAAGGGCGAGCTCCCCCAGGTTGATGAGGGTGGACGGCCCGTCGTAGGTGTTCAAACACCCCTCGAACCGGCCGTAGTTCACCAGCGCGGGCACCCGGTTGATGTCGTCCCAGCTTCCGAACAGGGACACCCGGCCCCGGATGGCGCCGTGGTTCACCACGATTTTCTCCTGCACGTCCAGGGTGCAGTCGCCGCTGTTCTCGTCACAGGGGGCGTTCAGCGCGGAGCCCTCGGGCACCAGGATGGGCACGTGG
>CASTQR010000224.1 GCA_949451265.1 uncultured Eubacteriales bacterium
ATGACCTGCTTGGGCAGGGCCATGGCGCACACGATGAGGGAGAACAGGATGGCCCGGCCCGCGAACCGCTTCTTCGCCAGGGCGTACCCGGCCAGGGAGGCGGTGAGGCAGGTGAGGAGCATGGCGGCCACCGACATGAACACCGTATTGATGAGCCAGCGGAAGGCCGCGGGCAGCACCGGACCGGAGGAGAACACGATCTGGGTGTTATCCTCGGTAAACCACTCGCTCAGGGGGACGTGGAGCTCCCACAGGGGGGCGCTGCGCTTGGCAAACAGCGTCTCGAAGTTGCGGCTGACCCACTCGGCGGGCCACCACTCGGGCACAGAGCTCTGGATGGAGGCGGGGCTCTTGAACGCGCCGGTAATGATCCAGTACAGCGGGAACAGGAATATGATCAGCGCGACGGCCACGATCACGATGAGGGTGATAATCCGATAGGGAGACAGGTGGGTTACCGCGCCTGTCCTGCCTTTTTCCGTTTTGTTCTTCATCATTCCGCCTCCCATCAGTCCGTCTTGGCCAGCTTGAACTGAACCGCGGAGAGCACGGCAATGCACAGGGCCAGGATGACGCCCATGGCGTTGGCGTAGCCGTAGCGGTACAGGGTGAAGCAGCTGTAGTAGATGTAGTACATGACCGTGTTGGTGGCTCCCATCGGTCCTCCCGAAGTCAGCAGCTGGATCAGCGCGAAGCACTGGAAGGAGTTGATGGTGGTGATCACCAGGATGTACAGGGTGGTGGGCATAATCTGGGGCCACTTGATCTGCCAGAACACCTGCAGATCGGTGGCGCCGTCCACCTGGGCGGCCTCGATCAGAGACTGGTCCACGTTCCCCAGGGCGGAGACGTACAGCACGATGGGCTGGCCCACGGAGGTGGTGATGAGGATCAGGATGATGCAGCCCAGGGCGAACTTGGAGTCGCCCAGCCAGTTGATGTTCTTCTCCCAGAACCCCAGGCCGGTGCCCACGTAGTTCAGGATGCCGTTGTAGTAGCTGTAGATCCAGCGCCACACCACGGTGACCGCCACGGAGCCGGTGACCACCGGCAGGTAGAAGATCACGCGGAAGGCGGAGCAGGCCCAGTTCTTCATGTTATAGATGCGGGAGCTGACCCACAGGGAGAACACGCACACGACGGGCACCGAAACCACTACGATGATGACGGTGTTCCACAGGGACTGGAGGAACGTCGCGTCCTGGAACAGGTCCACGTAGTTTTTCAGGCCGATAAAATTGCTTGTCGTGTTGGCGCCCATGCTGGCGTCGGTCAGGCTGGTGACCACGCACATAATCATGGGGTAAACCACAAACACCAGGAAGAACAGCAGGCTGGGCAGAAGGAACAGATAGCCGGAGATAGTCTCCCGCCGTGCCAAATCACGGCTCATGGCAGCGGGCTTTGCTTTGGCCAAGGTTCAAACCTCCTCTCACATTGTCAGAAAATGCCAGAAAAGCGGTGCGCCCTCCCCGCGCTTGTAACGCAGGGAGGGCGCGCATTACCCTAAAATTGCGGTTTGCTTTCGCCGTCAGGCTCAGCCGGCAGTCTCAGCCTTCTCGGCCGCGGCATTAGCCTCAGCGGCAAAGGCGTCCAGCTCGGTCTTCACGTCGCCGCCGTTGCCGATGCGCTGCAGGGCGTTCCACCAGGCGGTGCGGGCCTCGGGCCAGCCCAGGGTGATCTGGTAGTAGGGGCCCATGAAGGGGACCAGCTTGCCGTACTCGGTCATGATGGCCTCGTCCTCAGTGCCGGCGTACAGGCCGGACACCTCGCGGGTAGCCCAGTAACCGGTGGCCTCCACGATCTTCTTGTACTGGGCCTCGTCCTCGGTCATGAACTTGGCGAAGGCCTTGGCGGCCTCCAGCCGGGCGTCGTCCTTGTTGTCGAAGATGCCGAAGCCCCAGATGCCGCCCTGGAGGACGGGATCGCCGGACTCAGTGGGGAAGGCGACGGGGAAGATCTCGAAGTTGGCCAGCTTGCCCTGGGTGTCGCTCTTGGCGGCGCCCACGTTCCAGCAGGTGGCCATGGCCAGAGTGCCGTTGCAGAACAGGTCGATCTCCTGGCCGCCCACGATGGCGGGGTCGAACTCGATACCCTTCACGTCCACCAGGGCCTGGAGGGCCTTGACGTTCTCGTCGCAGTTGGCCTCATAGCGGGTGAAGGAGTCGTTGGTGTAGTGGCCGCCGTACATATTGGTGACGAGGGCGCGGTTGCCCTGGTCGCCGCCCTGGCCGCCGCAGAACACGACGCCCACGTTGGGATGGATGGCGGCAACGGCCTCAACGGCCTTCAGGAAGTCGGCGGTGGACTTCCAGGTGTGGGTATCCTCGTTGATGTACTGCATGGCGTCGGCCTCGGTGAACAGGTCCTTGTTGATGCCCATGCAGTGGGCGGTCTGGCAGACGGGCAGCTCATACACGGCGCCGGCGGCGTTGGTGCAGGAGCTGACGGTCACGTCATAGGTGCCGCTGGGGATCAGATCCTTCAGGTCAACCAGGTAGCCCTTGGCGCCCCACTGGGCCACCAGGCGCTCGGGGCCCTCAAAGAGCAGGTCGGGGGCGTTGCCGCCTTCCACCATGCCGTTCAGGGTCTGGTCGCCGTTGGTGTAGTCCAGGTAGGTGATGTCAACCTTCACGTTGGGGTACACCTTGTTAAAGTCGGCGATGAGGTCCTTCACGGTGGCCTCGTCGGTCATCTTGCCCACGGGGTAGGTGGCCAGCACGATGCTGGCGGTCAGGTCGTTGGTAGAGGGCTCGTCGGGCTGCTGCTCGGTGGGCTTGGCGTCGGGCTCCTTGGTGGGATCGGGGGCCTTGGTGGGATCAGGATCCTTGCTGGCACAGGCGGCCAGGGCCAGAACCATGCACAGCGCCAACACCAGGGCCAAAGCCTTGCGAATCGTCTTCATTCTGTGTTCCTCCTCATATTTAATAAT
>CASTQR010000225.1 GCA_949451265.1 uncultured Eubacteriales bacterium
ATCATAGCCGCTCGAACCGCTCCACGTCCACCACGAACACGGTGGCCCCGCCCACGGTGACCTCCACCGGCATGACGGGCATGAAGCCGTAGCTCATCTCGGTGAGGGCGGGCACCATCTGCTTCCGGCTGTGGGAGCACTCCCGGATCAGATCGATGACCCGCTGCACCTGGTCGTCCTTCACCCCGGTGAGCAGGGTGACATTCCCCGCCAGCAGGAAGCCGCCGGTGGTGGACAGCCGGGTGGAGGAGAACCCGTTTTTGGACAGGTTCTGGGTGACGGCGTTGGCGTCGTCGTAGTTGATGATGGCGATGATCAGCTTCATGGCCCGCCTCCTTCTCCCTCGCGTCAGTCCGCGATGATGTCAGCCATACTGCTATTATAGCCTATTTCCCGCAAATAGGCCAGATGTTTTTTTTCGATCCGCTCCCCGGGGGCCACCACGGGCACGCCGGGGGGGTAGGGCGTGATCTGGCAGGCGGCGATCTCCCCGGCGCAGTCCTCCAGTGGAACCCGCCTCCGGGGGGCGAACAGGGCCTGCCGGGGGGTGAGAACCAGCTCCGGCGGAGGGGGCGGGGGCGGCGTGGGGGCGCAGGGCCCGGTGAGCCCGATTTCGTCCAGGGCCCGCTCCAGCCGCCCAAACTCCCCCGGCCCATCGGCGCAGGTGCAGATGCAGACTACGTGGCCCTTGTCCGCCATCTCCGGGTAGATTCCCCGATCCCGCAGGGCCGACCCCAGGGCGAACCCGTCCGGGCTGGTGAGGACCAGGCGGGCGGGATCCAGCTCCAGGCCGTACCGTTCCGCGAGGGCGGGCCGGCGGGCCCGCAGCTCCCCCACCAGACGGGCGGTCTCCCGGTAACGGGCCCCGCCCTCCCCCTCCATGTAGTCCCGCGCCGCATCTAAGGCGGACATCAGGACGTAGGACGGCGACGAGGTGCCGTACACCGAACCCCACCGCTGGAGCTCAGACAGGGGGAAGCCGTTGGCAAACAGAAGGGCGGACTGCCCCGGCGCGGGGAGGGTCTTGTGGGCGGACATCACCACTACGTCCGCCGCCCGGAACCCCTCATACCCCAGGAAGGGCAGGTGCGCCCCGTGGGCCCCGTCCACCATCAGCTTCGCGCCATGGGCATGGCAGACGGCGGCGATAGCGGGGATATCCGACAACACGCCGTAGTAAGTGGGCGAGGTGATACAGACCGTTTTGATTTCCGGATTCCCGTCCAGCGCAGCCGCCACCGTCTCTGGCGGAATGGGCCCGGTGATCCCCTCCTCCGCCAGCCAGGGCCGGGGAAGGAATTGGGGCGTCAGCCCCAGCAGGGCCAGGGCGTTGAATTCGGAGCGGTGGCACCCCCGGTCCAGGGCCACGCTCCCCCCCGCCCCCGCCAGCAGGGCCAGCCCCGCGTGGATTCCCTGGGTAGAGCCGCCGGTGAGGAACAGGCAGGAATCAAAGCCGAACCGGGCCGCCCACAGGGCCTCCGCCTCCTGGATGGCGTCCGGCTCCCCGCCGAACAGGTTGCCGGTGGCGCCGTTCTCGGTAAAGTCGATGCCGGTCTCGGTAAAGTCGATGCCGGTGGGGTAGCGGATGCCCCCCGGCAGGGCCGTGCCGTGGTGCCCCGGCATATCCAGCCGCAGGGGGCGGGCGTCCGCCAGCGCCCGCAGGCTGCCATACAGCGGTGCGGCTCTGGCCTGCCGCCTCTCCAGAAAGGCGTGGGCCTTCCGGAGGGTATCCCGGTCGGACTGGTGGGTCAGGGCGGCCAGCGCCTCGGTGAAGGGCAGAAAGCGGATCTCTGTGACCTCCTCCGGCTGGCAGGACGGCTCCCCCCCGGACAGGCAGGCCAGGAAGAACACCACGTCCTTGGTGACGCCGGGTTTTGGGGCGTAGGTGATAACCTCCCGGAAGCCGTCCACAAAGTCTACGGTCAGACCGGTCTCCTCCATAATCTCGCGCCGCGCGGTCTCGTGCTCCGTCTCCTTTCCCTCCACGTGGCCCTTGCAGAGGGTGGTGTGGCCCAGGGTGCTGGTGAGGATCAGGTATTCACGCTGAGTATTATTTTCTTGGAAAATAACAGCTCCGCAGCTTTTTTCTCGCTTCATTCCTATCAGTCCTTGTCCGTAAATTCCTTCAGCTCCTCCAGGAACTCCTGGTAGTCCGCGTCGCTCCAGTAGAAGGTGAGCTCGTCCTTGGTGTATTCCTGCCCCGATGTGTCCATGAAATGCTCCCCCGCATCGTAACCAAGGCGGTTCAGCACAGCCTGGGCGAACTCCCGGAAGAACATCCCGATGCCGGTGATCACGTTCCCGTCCTCCACCACGGGCCGGTGGACAAAATAGGCTTTGTCCACAAAGGGGAAGGTGTCCGCCATCTGCACGAAGAACCCGGCGGTGAAGTCTTTGCCGTCCAGCACCCCCGCCTTGGACAGCAGGATGGGGGAGGAGGAGATGGCGGCGAACAGGGTATCCGTCCCCTTCCCCCGGCGGAGGAAGCCGATGAGCTTCTCGTCAAACAGGGCGTGGAGCGGGTAAATGGTGCCGGGGAGAATGATGCAGGCGTAGTCGGACGGCTCCGCCTCGTCCACCGTCTTGTTTGGGGTGATCTGGAAGCCCTCCTCGCTGGCATAGGGCTTGCGCTCGCTGGCGATGATGTCGAGGTCCTCCCCGAACCAGACGGTCAGGGCGGAGGTGAGGCAGGTGATCTCCTGGAGGGAAAAATAGGGGTAGATCAGCACAGCATACTTTTTCTTTTGTTCCATGGGGTTCTCCTTTCTATTCGTCCGTCTCGTCCCCGGCCAGCTCCAGCAGGCGCATACCCGCCGTCCCCGTCACGGGCAGGGAGAACACAATGGACTGGGCCTTGGTGTTCAGCCCCGCCTTGTCCATGATGGCCCGCATGAT
>CASTQR010000226.1 GCA_949451265.1 uncultured Eubacteriales bacterium
TAAAGGCTTTTCCTGAGGTTGCGCCATACAGGGCCACATTGCCGATGATGATGTTCTCGTCCGCCTTGAATGCCGCTGTCTTGGGCGGGTACACCGCCAGCTTGCCGCCGGACAGCCCCTTGCCGAAGTAGTCGTTGGCGTCCCCTTCCAGCTCCAGGGTCAGCCCCCTGGGAATGAACGCGCCGAAGGACTGGCCCCCGCCGCCGGTACAGCGGACCGTGACGGCGTCCTCCTCCAGCCCGCCGCCGTGGAGGCGGGTGATTTCCGCGCCGAACAGGGTTCCCACCGCCCGGTGGGTGGAGGTGACGGGCAGGGAGATCTGGCTTTTCCGGCCCTTTTTCAGCGCGTTTCCCAGCTTGGCCAGCAGCACGGACTGGTCCACCGTCTCTTCCAGCTTGAAATCATACCTGTCAGCGGGGTCGAAATGGGTTTTATATCCCTCCCCGATGTAAGGGCTGCCCAGGACGGCGGACAGGTCCACCGCGGCGGCCCGGCCGTTCACCGCGCTTTCCCGCTGTTTCAGCAGGTCGGTGCGGCCCACCAGCTCCTCCACGGTGCGCACACCCAGCTTCGCCATGTGCTCCCGCAGCTCCTGGGCGATGAAGCGCATGAAGTTCACCACATATTCCGGCTTTCCCTTGAACCGTTTCCGCAGCTCGGGGTTCTGGGTCGCCACCCCCACGGGGCAGGTGTCCAGATTGCACACCCGCATCATGACGCAGCCCATGGTCACCAGGGGCGCGGTGGCGAAGCCGAACTCCTCCGCCCCCAGCATACAGGCGATGGCCACGTCCCGGCCCGTCATCAGCTTGCCGTCCGTCTCCAGGGCCACCCGGGAGCGCAGGCCGTTCTGGATCAGGGTCTGGTGGGTCTCCGCCAGCCCCAGCTCCCAGGGCAGGCCCGCGTGGTGGATGGAGGTGCGGGGGGCGGCCCCGGTGCCCCCGTCCCAGCCGGAGATGAGCACCACCTGGGCCCCGGCCTTGGCCACCCCCGCCGCCACGGTTCCCACGCCCGCCTCGCTCACCAGCTTGACGGAGATGCGGGCGCTGCGGTTGGCGTTTTTCAGGTCGTAGATGAGCTGAGCCAGGTCCTCAATGGAGTAGATGTCATGGTGGGGCGGCGGGGAGATCAGGGCCACGCCGGGGGTGGAGTACCGGGTTTTGGCAATCCAGGGGTAGACCTTCTTCCCCGGCAGGTGGCCCCCCTCCCCCGGCTTGGCCCCCTGGGCCATTTTGATCTGGATCTCCTTCGCGCTCACCAGGTACTGGCTGGTGACCCCGAACCGGCCCGACGCCACCTGCTTGATGGCGGAGCAGCGGAGGCCGTTTCGCAGCCGCTCGGGCCGCTCGCCCCCCTCGCCGGAGTTGGACTTGCCCCCCAGCAGGTTCATGGCCCGGGCCATACACTCGTGGGCCTCCTGGGAGATGGAGCCGTAGCTCATGGCCCCGGTTTTGAACCGCTTGACGATGGACTCCACGCTCTCCACCTCGTCCAATGGGATGGGGGTGTCCGCGTATTTCATCTCCATCAGCCCCCGGAGGGTGTGGGGGGAGTTCTCATCGTCCACCAGGGCGCTGTACTGCTTGAACAGGCCATAGTCCCCGGTGCGGGCGGCCTGCTGGAGCAGGTGGATGGCCTGGGGGCTGTACATATGGTCCTCCTGTCCCGAGCGGGCCTTGTGGGTTCCCGCCGAGTCCAAAGTAAGGTCCACCTCCAGCCCCAGGGGGTCGAAGGCCCGGCTGTGGTTTCGGTCCACCATGGCCTCGATCTCCTTCAGGCCGATGCCGCCAATGCGGGAGACGGTGTTGGTAAAGTATTCGTCCACCACGTCTTTGGCGATGCCCACCGCCTCGAAGAGCTGGGCGGACTGGTAGGACTGGAGGGTAGACACGCCCATTTTGGAGGCGATCTTTACGATACCTCTCAGGATGGCTTTGTTGTAATCGTCCACCGCCGCCCCGAAGTCCTTGTCCAGCATCCCCTCGTCGATGAGCCGGCCGATGGTCTCCTGGGCCAGATAGGGGTTGACCGCCCGGGCCCCGTAGCCCAGCAGGGCGGCAAAGTGATGCACGTCCCGGGGCTCGCCGGACTCCAGGATGACGGATACCGCCGTGCGCTTTCGAGTGCGCACCAGATGCTGCTCCAGGGCGGACACCGCCAGCAGAGAGGGGATGGCCGCATGGTTTTCGTCCACCCCCCGGTCGGACAGGATGATGATATTGGCCCCGCCGCGATAGGCCCGGTCGGCGGACAGCTTCATCTGGTCCAGTGCCCGCTTCAGGGGCATATTTTTGAAATACAGCAGGGACACCGTCTCCACGCGGAAGCCGGGCCGGTCCATGTGTTTGATCTTCAGCATATCCACCGAGGTGAGGATGGGGTTGTGGATCTGGAGCACCCGGCAGTTTTCAGCCCGCTCCTCCAGCAGATTGCCGTCATCCCCCACATACACCGCGGTGTCGGTGACGATCTCCTCCCGGATGGCGTCGATGGGCGGGTTGGTCACCTGGGCGAAGCGCTGGCGGAAATAGTCGAACAGCGGCCGGTCCCGGCGGTCCAGCACCGCCAGGGGAATATCCGCCCCCATGGCGGCGGTGGGTTCCGCCCCTGTCCGGGCCATGGGCAGGATGGCGTCCTTGACATCCTCCCAGGTGTAGCCGAACGCCTTCTGCACCTGTGCCAGCCGTTCCGGCGGGCAGGTCTCCACCCGGTGGTTGGGAATGGCCAGGTCCTTCAGCTGGAGCAGCTCCCGGTCCAGCCATTCGCCGTAGGGGCTGCGGGCGGCGCAGCCCTCCTTGAGCTCCTCGTCACCGATGACGCGGCCCTGGACCGTGTCCGCCAGCAGCATTTTCCCCGGCTCCAGCCGGGATCTCT
>CASTQR010000227.1 GCA_949451265.1 uncultured Eubacteriales bacterium
AGACGGAGTGGAGGTTGTCCAGCTCCTCGTCCCGGCGGATGGCGTTCATGTCGGTGTACAGCCCCTCCCCCACCGAGAACTGGTAGCGGTGGAGGGCCATCCGCTTCCACTTGGCCAGGGAGTGGACCACCTGGGCGTCCCGCCCCGCATCGGGCACGTCGAAGGACACGGCCCGCTCCACCCCGTTCAAATCGTCGTTCAGGCCGGTGGACGCCTCCACGAACAGGGGGGCGGACACCCGGCGCAGGTTCAGCGAGCCGCCCAGATCGTCCTCAAAGAGCCGCTTTAACAGGCCGATGGCCTTCTGAGTGTCGTACAGGTTCAGCAGGGGGGCGTAGCCCTCCGGGATCACGGTGGTCAGCATGGGCTGTTCTCCTTTGCCTCACTAAATTAGGGCCATTATACATCGTCCGCAAAAAAAATGCAAATCGAATTGTGTTTCCCGCTGGAATATGGTATACTCTCCATATATTATGAGACGGCACAGGAAGATTCCGGCAATTTGACTATTTTCCCAAAAAGGAGACGATACCAATGGTTCCAGAGTTCGAGGCAAAGCTCAGCGAGTACGCCCACCTGCTGGTGGAGGTGGGCTTGAACGTCCAGCCGGGGCAGACCCCCAGCATTGAGGGCAATGTGGAGTACGCCCCCCTTATGCGCCAGTGCGTGGCCGCCTGCTTCGACCGCGGCGCCCGGAACGTGGTGCCCTACTTCGGGGACGACTTCACCACACGGGAGGCGTTCCTCCGGGCGGACCCCGCCGTGTTCGACGAGTACCCCAGCTATATGAAGGCCCGGGTGGACTGGTTTTTGGAGCAGAAAAGCCCCCGGCTGTCCTTCACCGGCTCCAACCCGGAGCTGCTGAAGGGGGTGGACCCCGCCCGCATCCAGGCCCGCCGCAAGTCCAGCAGCGGCCCCACCAAGCCCTACTTCGACGCCATGATGGCCAACCGCTTCCAGTGGTGCGCGGGGGCCCACCCCACCCCCGCCTGGGCGGAAAAGGTGTTCCCGGATAAAAAGGGCCAGGACGCCATAGACGCCCTGTGGGACGCCATCTTCTCTGTCTGCCGGATCACCGGGGACGGCAGGGCGGTGGAGCGGTGGAAGGAGCACGCCGCCGCTGTGAGCCGCCGGGTGGAAACGCTCAACGGCTGCCAGTTCGCCTCCCTCCATTACACCAATTCCCTGGGCACCGACCTGACGGTGCGCCTGCCGGAAAACCACGTGTGGGCCGGGGCCTCCGACCACACCCCGGAGGGGGTGGAGTTCCTGCCCAACATCCCCACGGAGGAGATCTTCACCGCCCCCCGGTGGGACGGGGTGGAGGGCCGGGTGTACTCCGCCCTGCCCCTGGCCATGGACGGCAACCTCATCAAGGATTTCTGCTTTGACTTCCAGGGCGGCCGCATTGTGGACGTCCACGCCGGGGAGGGGGAGGAATTCCTCCGCCGCGGCATCGAGGTGGACGAGGGGGCCCGTTACCTGGGAGAGGTGGCCCTGGTGCCCTACGACTCCCCCATCCGGAACACGGGGCTGCTGTTCTACAACACCCTGTTTGACGAGAACGCCTCCTGCCACTTCGCCTTCGGCGCGGCCTATCCCAGCTGCGTGAAGGGCGGCGAGGAGCTGGACGAGGAGGCCCAGAAGGCGGCGGGGCTGAACCAGTCCATGACCCACGTGGACTTTATGGTGGGCACCCCCGACCTGTCCATCGTGGGCACCACCCGGGACGGGAAAGAGATCCCGGTGTTTGTCAACGGCAATTTCGCGTTTTAATTGATGTAGGGCGCGACGGCCCGGCGCGCCGCGTATCACGCCGCATGGGGCGGGCCGCCGGGGCCGCCGGCCCCTACACTAGGAATTTGCGTAGGTCAATATTTTTTATAGGAGGCGCAACCCAATGGATTACAAAAAAGCGTACGAGCAATGGCTCAATTCCCCCGCCCTGTCTGAGGCGGAAAAGGCGGAGCTCCAGGCCATCGCCGGGGACGACAAGGAGATCGAGTCCCGGTTCTTCTCCCAGCTGGAGTTTGGCACCGCCGGACTCCGGGGCACCATGGGGGTGGGCCTGTACCGGATGAACATCCACGTCATCCGCCACGCCACCCAGGCCTTTGCCAAGGTGATCCTGGGCGAGGGGCGGTCGGCGGTGAAGAAGGGCGTGGCCGTCTGCTTCGACTGCCGGAACAACTCCGACCTGTTCGCCAAAGAGGCCGCCTGCATCATGGCCGCCGCCGGGATCCCGGTGCGCCTGTTTGAATCTTTGCGCCCCACCCCGGAGCTGTCCTTTGCCATCCGGGAGTACGGCTGCGTGGCGGGCATCAACATCACCGCCAGCCACAACCCCAAGGAGTATAACGGCTACAAGGTCTATTGGGAGGACGGGGCCCAGCTCCCCCCCAGCCACGCCGACGAGGTGGCCAAGATCATGTCCGAGAGCGGCGTGTTCGACGTGACCGTGGCGGACTACGACAAGGCGGTGGCCGACGGCCTCATCACCATCATGGGCGCGGAGACCGACGAGAAATTCCTGGCCAACGTGATGGCCCAGGTGAACGACCAGGCGGCGGTGGACAAGGTGGCGGACACCTTCAAGATGGTGTACACCCCCTTCCACGGCACGGGCTATAAACTGATCCCCGAGGCCCTCAAGCGGCTGGGCATGAAGCACGTGATCTGCGTGCCCGAGCAGATGGTGATCGACGGAAACTTCCCCACGGTGGCCTCCCCCAACCCGGAGAACCCCGAGGGCTTCTACCTGGCGGTGGAGATCGCCAAAAAGGAGGGGGCCGACTTTATCCTGGGCTCCGACCCCGACGCCGACCGGGTGGGCCTGATGGTCAACACCGGAA
>CASTQR010000228.1 GCA_949451265.1 uncultured Eubacteriales bacterium
CAATGACGAACGCGGGGTAGGTCATGGTGCTGATGGCCTTGGCGTGGGTTTTGGCGGTGCGGTCGTAGTACTTCGCCATCCGGTCAAAGGCGGAGATGAGGTCGCCGGACTCCTCCCCGGCCCGGATGGTCTCCCGGAAGGTGACGGGCAGCTTGCCGCCCCGCTGGTCAAAGCTGTAGCTCAGGCTCCAGCCGTTGGACACGTCCTCGGACACCTGCCGCAGCAAACGCTGGAGGGCCTTGTCCTCCGTCTGCCCCGCCACCAGATCCACGGTCTGCACCAGGGGCAGGCCGGCCTTCAGCACGATAGCGAACTGCTGGCAGGTAAAGGCCAGGGACTTGGGGCTGATCTTCTGGAACACCGCGGCGGCGGGCCGCTGGGTAAAGGACTTGGGGATTTCCTTGAGGCTGAGGACGACCTCGCAGCTCTGGCGGATCTGGGCCACCGCCTCCTGGCGGCTGGCGGCCTCCACCACGCCGGACACCTTTTCGCCCCCGGCGTAGGCCCCCTCGTATTTATAAGTAGGCATACCGCGCCCCCCTTACAGGCCGAAGCCCTGGCCTATGCCGGGGTTCAGCACGCGGCGCTGGTTCTGGCCCTGGGCGCCGCCCATGCCCATGTCCTTGGCCTGGACGGTGCCACCGGGGAGGGCCTGTTCATAGGTCTCCCGGGTGATGGTCCCGGCGTTCAGCAGGTTCAGCAGGGCCCGCTCCATGAGGATGTTGCCGATGGAGCCGGTGGTCTGGATGGAGTTGATGATCTGGGGGGTTTTGCCCTCCCGGATCAGGTTGCGGATGGCGCCGTCGGTTTTCATCACCTCGCAGGCCAGCACCCGCCCCTTGCCGGAGGCCCTGGGCAGGAGCTGCTGGGACAGCACGGCCTTCAGCGTCATGGACAGCTGCAAGCGGATCTGCTGCTGCCGCTCGGCCGGGAACACGTCCACCACGCGGTCGATGGAGTCGGCTGCGGAGTTGGTGTGGACGGTGCCAAACACCAGATGGCCCGTTTCGGCGGCGGTGAGGGCGGTTTCGATGGTCTCCAGGTCCCGCATCTCGCCCACCAGGATGACGTCGGGGTCCTCACGGAGGGCGGCCCGCAGTCCGGCGGCGAAGGAGCGGGTGTCCTTGCCCACCTCCCGCTGGTTGATGACGCACCGGGCCGGGGTGTAGACGTACTCTACCGGGTCCTCCAGGGTGAGGATGTGCTTGGACTGGGTCTGGTTGATCTCGTTGAGGACGGCGGCCAGGGTGGTGGACTTGCCGGAGCCCGTCTCCCCGGTGATCAGCACCAGCCCCTGGCTGTAGCCGGGGAACTCCCCCACCACCTTGGGCAGGCCCAGCTCGGACAGGTCGGGCACGTGTTCGTTCAGCAGACGGATGGCGGCGGACCAGTTCCCCTGCTGCCGGAACAGGTTGAGACGGCACCGCACCCCGGCGATAGTCTTGGCCAGATCCGCCTCCCCCGCCTCCACCATGGCGTCGAACTGCTCCCCCGCCAGCTCGGTGACGTAGTCCAGGCACTGCTGCGGGGTGAGCCGTTCCCCGCCCAGCTCCCGGATGGAGCCGTCCACCCGGCACCGGGGCGTCAGCCCGCACACCAGATGGATATCGGACGCCCGCTCGCTCCGGGCCTTCTCGATCAGCTGTGTAATGGTCATTGGCTTCTCCTCCCCTCAGAACGGGCCCTGTCCGCCCAGCACCCGGTGGACCTCCTCCGCGGAGGTGACGCCCTCCAGAACCAGCCGGCGGCAGTCCTCCCAGATGGGCTGGAAGTTGGCCTCCTTCACCGCCTCCTCCAGCTGGGCGATGGAGCGGGAGTGGATGGCGTGGCGGATGGCTGGGGTGACGTTGAGAATCTCAAACACGCCGGTGCGCCCCCGGTAGCCGGTGTTGAAGCACTCTCCGCAGCCCACGCCCCGGTAGAACTGGACGGGCGCCGATGTGTTTTCCAGCCCCATGAGGGCCAGCTCCTCCTGACTGGGGGTGTACGCCTTCCGGCAGTTGGGGCACACCTTCCGCACCAGCCGCTGGGAGATGATCCCCTTCACCGCCCCGGCGATGAGGTAGGGCTCCACGCCGATGTCCAGCAGGCGGTCGATGGACGACACGGCGTTATTGGTATGTACCGTGGACAGCACCAGATGGCCCGTCATAGCCGCCCGCATGGCGATCTCGGCGGTCTCGCCGTCCCGGATCTCGCCCACGGCGATGATGTCCGGATCCTGCCGCAGCACGGAGCGCAGCACGTTGGCGAAGGTCAGCCCCGTCTTTTCGTTGATCTGCACCTGGCAGGCCCCGTCGATGTGGTACTCCACCGGGTCCTCCAGGGACACCAGGTTCACCTCCTCGCTTTTCAGCCGCTGGATCATGACGTACAGCGTGGAGGTCTTGCCCGATCCCGTGGGCCCCACCATGAGGATCACACCCTCGGTGGTGTTGTCCAGCAGCTTTAAAAACCGCTCCCGGTTCTCCCCGCGCAGGCCGATGCCGTCCAGGCTGCCCAGCTCCGCCGCCTTGCGCAGCAGACGGATGACCACCTTCTCCCCGTGGGTGGTGGGCAGGGTGGAGATACGCAGATCCAGCGTCTCCTGCTGGACGGTGACGTTGGCCCGCCCGTCCTGGGGGATCATCTTCTGGGCGATGTCCATCCGGGCCATGATCTTCATCCGGGAGATCACGGAGCTCTGCAGCTCCTTGGGCACCTGGATGATGGTGCGCAGGGCGCCGTCGATCCGCATCCGGATGGCCATGCTCTCCTCGCCGGGCTCCATGTGGATGTCGCTGGCCCGCTCGGTGTAGGCCCGGTCGATGATGGAGTTCACCAGCCGGATGGCCGGGGCGGCGTCCGCCTC
>CASTQR010000229.1 GCA_949451265.1 uncultured Eubacteriales bacterium
TCCGCCTTGATGTTCAGCCCGGTTTTCAGCCCCGGCCCCACCACCAGCGGCGAGCGCCCGGTGAGCCGCCGCAGTGTGCGTACATAGGCCGCTGTAATAGGTGGCACAACGCTTGACAAGATAGATCCCTTTACACTGGAGAGCTCCGCCCGGTAGAGCTGGAATACCCCCATCAGGTCGATGGCACAGCGGTCATCGGTCATGTTCAGGTCGGTGCCCAGCTCCGACTGGAAGGACAGCGTGCCATCCTCGCTGAACAGCGCGATGGTGGTGCCCAGATTGCCAATGTCAATAGCCAGAATCATACGCCCTCTCCCCTTTCATCCTGGAGATATTGTAACATGGGCCGCCCCGCTTTGCAAGCTGGACAAGCGAAGGCCAGAACGCGCACGCTCCGGCCCCTCACTCAGATATTCTCCCGGATGACCTCGCCCATCCGCCTCGTCCCGATGACCGTTTCCTCAGGCTTGGCAATGTCGGCGGTGCGCCAGCCGTCCGCCAGCGCCTTGTCCACAGCAGCCTCAATGGCGTCCGCCTCCTCCGCCAGTTTGAAGGAGTAGCGGAACATCATCGCGGCGGACAGGATGGTGGCGATGGGGTTGGCCTTGTCCTGCCCCGCGATATCCGGCGCTGAGCCGTGGATAGGCTCATACAGCGCCGGGTCAGCGCCCCCCATGGAAGCGGAGGGCAGCAGCCCGATGGAGCCGGTGATCATGGATGCCTCGTCGGACAGGATATCCCCGAACATATTCTCCGTCACCACCACGTCGAACTGCCCCGGATCCCGCACCAGCTGCATGGCGCAGTTGTCCACCAGCACATCCTCATATTCCACATCGGCGTACTCCTCCGCCAGCCTGTGCATAACCGACCGCCACAGCCGGGAGGTCTCCAGCACGTTGGCCTTGTCCACGCTGGACACCTTGTGGCCGCGCAGCCGTGCCATCTCAAAGGCCCGGCGGCCGATGCGCTCGATCTCCTTCTCCGAGTAGGCCATCAGGTCGGTGGCCTCCAGCCCCCGATCCTCGGTCTGGTACTTGCCCCGTTTGCCGAAGTAGATGCCCCCGGTGAGCTCCCGTACCATCAGCAGATCAATCCCCCGCTCCGCCGTTTCCCGTTTCAGCGGGCAGGCGTCCATCAGCGCGGGCCGCAGGGCGGCGGGCCGCAGATTGGCATACAGCCCCAAATCCTTCCGGATAGCCAGCAACGCAGTCTCCGGCCGCTGCTCCGCGGGTTTGTCGCTGCCCCATTTGGGACCGCCCACCGCCCCCAGCAGCACCGCGTCGCAGCTTTTGCAGGTTTCGGCGGTGCCATCGGGATAGCTCTTGCCCACCGCGTCGGTGGCACAGCCGCCCAGCAGAACGTCCACATATTCAAAGGTGTGGCCGAACCTCTCCCCCACTTTGTCAATAACTTTCACCGTCTCGTTGACGATCTCCGGGCCTATGCCGTCCCCCCGAATCAACGCAATTTTATAATTCATGGCTGTTCCTCTCCATCTATGCTCAGATATCCGTCCAAGCGTCGAATCTTGTGGAAATCTGCGGGTCGTATACAGGAATACCAAATTCCTGGGTCATAACGTCTATAAACAAATTCAAACTCTGCTCAGACATCCCATAGCAGTCAAACCGGATAAGCTGTGGCGTAGTATACAGCGTGAAGCTGCCAAAACCCTCTTTTTCGCAGTTGTCCCGATCCGGCCAGTCCCAACCGGAAAAAACGGCACGAATCCGCTCCCTGATTTTCTCTATGGGAAGCGACTGCAGCTCCTCCAACTGCTCCCCATCGCACAGAGAAGCATATACCTTTTCATCCTCGTGAACTACGTTCTGCTTATACTTCCAGAAGTTGTAATCCGCACTCATTTTGCCGCTCCTCTTGCTTTCAAGGACTTCAGCAGCCCGCCGTTTTCAACGATCCCATTAACGAACGCCGGGAAGGGCGCGGCCTGGAAGCTGGCCCCGGTAGTCTCGTTCAGAATCATCCCGGTTCCGAAGTCTACCGACACCTGATCTCCTGCGGAAATGCCGTCCACCGCCTCCGGGCACTCCAGAATGGGGAAGCCGATATTTATGGCGTTGCGGTAAAAAATCCGGGCAAAGCTCTTGGCGATAACGCACTTCACCCCGCAGGCTTTGATCGCCAGCGGCGCGTGTTCCCTGGAGGACCCGCAGCCAAAATTAGCGCCCCCCACCACAATGTCCCCCGTCTCCACCGTGGAGGCAAACCGGGCGTCAATGTCCTCCATGCAGTGGGAAGCCAGGGATTTCTCGTCCGGAGCGTTGAGATACCGGGCGGGGATGATCACGTCGGTGTCCACGTTGTCGCCATATTTGTAAATCTTCATACCTTTACACCTCTTTCAAAGGCCGGCCGGGTCGGTGACTACGCCCGTCACGGCGGACGCCGCCGCCACCGCCGGGCTCGCCAGGATAATCATAGAGCTGGTGGGCCCCATGCGCCCCACAAAATTCCGGTTGGTGGTGGAGATGGCCCACTCGCCGTCGCTCAAAACCCCCATGTGCCCGCCCAGGCAGGGCCCGCAGGTGGGAGTGGAAACCACCGCCCCCGCCTGGATGAAGTCCGCCACCAGACCCTCGGCCATAGCCTCCAAATAGATCTGCTGGGTAGCGGGTATGACGATACACCGCACCCCATCCGCCACCTTCCGCCCCCGGAGGACAGCGGCGGCCTCCCGCAGATCCTTCAGCCGCCCGTTGGTGCAGGAGCCGATGACCACCTGCTGGATGGGCTTCCCCGCCGCCTCGTCCACGGTTTTCGTGTTGGAGGGCAGGTGCGGGAAGGCCACCG
>CASTQR010000230.1 GCA_949451265.1 uncultured Eubacteriales bacterium
CCAGGTAGTCCCCGGCCAGGGTATGGCTCAGGTCAAACAGCCCGGTTGTGTTCAGATTCATGGGAAAACCTCCTTAATTTTCGTCCTTCCGGCCTCTCAAATACCGATAAAGCATCACGCAGAGACTGGCAATCCAGACCACGGTCAAGGTGATATTGACCCCCGGCGTCCCCTGCCTGCCCGACATGGCATCGCCGGCCAGCCGGATCACCCAGACCGTTACAGCAATTGCCCAGATAACCAGCATGGACAGATCCACCGGCTTCAGTTTTTTCATGCGTTCACCTCATTTTTGATCGGGTATCCGCTTGACCAGCGCCCCTGAGACAATTCCAACCAGCACCCCGGCCACCGTGCCGGAGATCCACAGCACCGGCAGATACCACGCCAGCCGGGAGGTCTCCAGCAGGGCCATGGCCACAAGAATCTGCCCCGCGTTGTGGGCCACACCCCCGGCCACGCTGACGCCCACAGAGGAGAATTTCCCCGTCTTTTTCAGCAGTCCCATGAGGGACAGGCTCAGCGCCGCCCCGGCGATACTGTAGGCCAGCGCCGCCCCGTTGCCGAACAGCAGCGTCACCAGAACCACCCGCGCCAGCGAGATCACACAGGCCTCCCGGAACCCCAGCCGGTACAGGGCGAACACGATGGCCAGGTTGGGCAGGCCCAGCTTCACCCCCGGCACGCCCAGGGGCGGCAGGAGGGACTCCACCCAGGACAGCACCAGGGCCAGGGCAGTCAAAAGCCCGTATTGGGCCACTCTTGACGCTTTCATTCTAACCCCCTAACCTGTGGAGCCGTCCACGCCGCTTCCCTGCCCGCCCTCGATGGTCACGATCAGCTTATGGGGCAGGCAGACGATGGACTCCCCGTTATAGCGCACCGCCCCCTGCCGCACACACACCTGGTCGGGGCAGTCCGCCGCCGCCACCCGGGCTGTGCCGTTTTCAATGATCAGCAGGTTGCCGTGCCCCGCCTCGCCCAGCTCTATCCGGGCGTCCTCGTCCAGGGACAGCTCCAGCACCGTCTCCCCGTCGATCTGGACGCGGGCCGTCCCCCCCGCCTGCCGGGTCACCAGCAGGAACAGGGCCAGCGCCCCGCCCAGGGCCAGCAGAACCGCCGCCAGGATCACATCATTCCGATGGGTTTTCAACCACTCCACACAATTCCTCCAAAACCGCAATCGAGGGAGGGCCCTCCGGCCTTCCCCCGTCCATGTCCCGGAAGCGCGGCGGGTACCGGCCCGCCGCGCTTCCGGACTACATTTGTCAACCGTTGACGACCTCGGCCTTGGTGATGTTCAGCGCCACCAGGCACCCGGCCTTACACACCTCAATGCACTTGCCGCAGCCATCGCACTTGGCGTAGTCAATGGACGCCAGGTTGTCGGTGACGGTAATGGCCCCGGTGTGGCAGTTCTTCTCGCACAGGCGGCAGCCGATGCAGCCCGCGGAGCAGCTCTTGCGGGTGCCCGCGCCCTTCTGGCGGCTGTTGCAGTCCACCACCATGTGGGCGTCGGCGGGACGGATGGCGATGACCCCGTTGGGGCAGGTCTTGGCGCACAGCCCGCAGCCGATGCAGACGGAGGTGTCCACCCGGGCCAGCCCGCCGTTGATGTGGATGGCGGACACGGGGCACACCTGGGCGCAGTCCCCCAGGCCGATGCAGCCATAGACGCACTTGCCCGTGCCGCCGAACAGCAGCTTGGCGGCGGCGCAGCTCTCCAGGCCCTTGTAGTCCATTTTCACGGAGGTGGCGTCACAGGTGCCGGAGCAGCGCACCTCGGCCACCTGCTTCGCCACGTCCCCGGCCTCACGGCCCAGCACCTTGCCGATGCTGGCGGCGGCGGTGGCGCCGCCGGGGACGCACAGGGACACGGACAGGTCGGGGTCCTCCACCAGGGCGGCGGCGTAGCCGTCGCACCCGGCGAAGCCGCAGGCGCCGCAGTTGGCGCCGGGCAGGCACTCGCGGACCATGGGGATGCGCTCGTCCACCTCCACGGCCATGAACTTGGAGGCCACGGTCAGCATCACGGCGCACAGCAGGCCGATGACGGCCACCACCAG
Organism: uncultured Eubacteriales bacterium; assembly: GCA_949451265.1. The sequence goes on from CASTQR010000230.1 coordinate 2,067, forward strand.
CACGGCGATCACAATTGGATTATCCATACGCTTCCCCTCCTTAACCCAGCAGGTTTTCCACGATGCCCGCGAAGCCCATGAAGGACACGGACACGATGGCCGCGGAGATCAGGGTGATGGGCATCCCCTTGAAGCACTCGGGGCACTTGCACTTGTCCACCCGGCTGCGCACGCCGGAGAACAGCACCATGGCCAGCAGGAAGCCCAGGCCGGAGCCCAGGGAGTTGAACATGGCCTGGGCGAAGCCGGGGCCGAAGTCCTTTGTCAGCAGGTAGTTGTCGATGTTGCTGATGCACACGCCCAGCACCGCGCAGTTGGTGGTGATGAGGGGCAGATACACGCCCAGGGAGGCGTGGAGGGCGGGGATGTACTTTTTCAGGATGATCTCCACCAGCTGCACCAGGGCGGCGATGACCAGGATGAACACGATGGTCTGGAGATAGGCCAGGTCCAGCTCGTTGAGCACGAAGAACTGGATGGGGTAGGTGACGGCGGTGGCCAGCAGCATCACGAAGATGACGGCCACGCTCATGCCGGCGGCCTGGTCCAGCTTCTTGGACACCCCCAGGAAGGGGCAGATGCCCAAAAACTGGCTCAGCACGTAGTTGTTCACCAGGATGGCCGCCAGGACGATGGCGGCATAATTCTTCATGACTTCGCTCATTTCGCGGCAGCCTCCCTCTTCTCAGCGCAGTTCTGCCCGTTGCACGCGGCGGCGCTGGGGCAGCCCTCACAGCTGAAGTC
>CASTQR010000231.1 GCA_949451265.1 uncultured Eubacteriales bacterium
GCGTAAACCAGCAGGGTGCCGTCGGCCTGGAGGTAGGCGGTGCCGTTGTTGTCCGCGTCGGTGAAGGCGCCCACGTGCTCGGGGGCGGTGAAGTCCTGCTTATAGGCCTGGATGAAGGCGTTGGCGTCGGCGTAGGTCTGGCCCTCCTTGCCCTCCATGGGGGCCACGCGGGTGTAGGACATACCGGGCACCACGGGGAAGGTCAGGTCAAAGGAGTACACCCCGGCCACGTCATAGGCGTAGGCGGTCTGGGCGTTGGACTCAGTGCCCGCCTCGTCCACATAGGCCAGCTTGATCTGAAGGCAGGCCACGCCGTCCTTTTCAACTTCCTTCCAGGTGCCGGACATATAGCTGGCGGTGAAGGTGGGGTTGGTGGCGGCGTCGGAGGCGTCGAAGTTGGCGAACATATACTTGTCCGCAACAGCGGTGCCGTCCTCGTTCAGGTTCAGCAGGAACGCGGCGTTCAGCATGGAAGCGTTCTCGCCGGACTCCTCATAGGTGCCCCAGAACTGGTAGGTTTTGCTGCCGCCCTCGGTGGGCTGGGAGGGCTCCTCGGAGGGGGCCTGGGAATTGCTGCTGGGGCTGCCGCCGCAGGCGGCCAGCAGGGAGACCAGCATCAGCGCCGACAGGACGGCGGCCAAGAGTTTCTTCATTTTCATAACGTTTTCCTCCAATAGTCTTTGTGTATTTCCCGTATCCCCAGGCAACCTGCCCAGGGATACGCAGAAACCTGAGTTAGTTGCGGTGGGCCATAAAGGCGGCGATTACATTGAGAACCGCGGCCGCGCCGAACACCACGGAAAAGGCAATGGCCAAGGTGGGGTTGCCCCCGAAGAAGGGCACGCCGGTGAGTACATCGGCCAGGGGGTAAGCGGTTTCCACCAGATGGTTGGCCAGGGCCACAGAGAAGCAGGCCCCGCCCAGGATGGGGGTGAAGGGGAGCCGCAGCGTCTCACCCGCCAGGGTAATGACCGCACCGCCCAGCGCCAGTCCAAAGGTAAGCCAGGAGAACACCCGGTCCACCGTTTCGGCGGCGGTGGCCATGTAGATGATCACATAAGCTGCAGCCCCTACCAGGGCAATAACTGCGGCAGCCGCGCTCAACCAAAAGCCCGGTTTCGCGTCTTGGAACAAGCGCTTCATCTTATTTGCCCCCCTTCCTGGACTTGATCTCGGACAGGACATACAGCGCCGCGGTGCCTGCGGTCAGCACGCCGATGGCGACGTTCAGCCCGGTGAGGGCGGGCTTCCACCAGGGGGTGTAGTTCTGGACGGTCTCCGTCTTGCTCAAACCGTTTACCAGGTTGGAGCGGCTCATGGTATACAGGTAGTACTTGGCCACCTCCCGGAGCTTGCCCCAGATGAAGCCGTCCTTGTCCTTCACCAGCAGGTTGGATGCCTCAGGCACGCGGCCGGGGTCGTTGTTGAACTGGCAGGTGCCCGCCCGGATGGCGTCGGCGGTGCCCATGTAGCTGGCGGAGTCCTTGGAGCTGTCGGTCATGTTGATGCCGGTGAAGCCCCACTCATCCCGCAGCACGGTGGTCATGGTCTCGTAGTCGCTGGCGGTGGGCACGCAGCCGATGCGGTTGTAGGCGGTCATGGTGGCCATGCTGTGCCCGGCCTGGAGCCCGCCCTCGAAGCCCCGCAGGGGGCCCTCGCGGTAGGTCTGCTCGGTCATGAAGGTGGCTACGCCGTGTCGGTTGGTCTCCTGGTCGTTGCCGCAGAAGTGCTTAAAGGTGCCCACACAGCCGCCCTCCGCCATAGCCTTGGTCTGAACCTCGCTGCAGATGTAGCTCAGGTTGGCGTCCTCGGAGTAGTACTCAAAGTTACGGCCGGAATAGGGGGTGCGGTGGATGTTGCCGCCGGGGGAGTAGATCTGGCGGAAGCCGATCCAGTAGCTCTCCTCCGCGAAGAACTGGCCGCGCTGCTCCAGCATCTCCTTGCTGAAGGTAGAGGCGGCCACCATCTCCGCGTTGAACAGCACGCCGCCCTGGTGCCCGTCCGGGCCGTCGCCGCCGGCATAGGCGGGGAGGTCAATGCTTTCGATCATATCCATGCCCATTTTGTCGCCGGTGATCTGGGCCAGCTCGGTGGGGGTGAGCTGGTCGATGAACTCCTCCCACTTGGGGTCGTCGAAGGCCGTGTCCTTCATCTCAATGAAGGAGATGCCGTTGTCCTGCTTGTACTGGTAGGTGGAGATGTCCGGGGCGTCGGAGGGCTTTTCGTACTGGAAGTTCTCCATCAGGTCCTGGATCTCCGGGGTGGCGGTGAGGCTTGCCACCGTGTCGGGGAAGGTGTTCCAGTCGGAACGGGTCAGGTAGGTCACGGATCCGGGGATGAAGTAGTTGATATCCCGGTCCTCGAAGTGGTTGGACACCACCTCGCCGGTATAGGGGGAGACGGCGTAGGTCGTGTTGTCCAGGCTGGCCAGCTCGTCCTTGTGGGCCTTGGCGGCATCGCCCTCCACAGGATTGCCCTCGGCGTCGAACATCCCAGTGACGCCCCGGGCGGCCAGCACGTTGTTCAGCGCGTCGTGGGCGTCGCTGCCGATGGCAAAGAAGTACTCGCCGGGGTCGAACACGTAGCAGCCTGTCTTGGAGCTGTCCGCCCCGTTGGCGGCATTGCTGTCATAGGTGGCGAAGATGTAGTCAGAGAACTCCAGGGTCACGGTCTCGCTCTCCCCCGCCGCCAGGGCGGAGGTCTTGGCGAAGTCGGCCAGCTGGATGGCGCTCTTTTCCGCCTGCCCCGCCTCGTAGGGGAGCTGGACGTAGAGCTGCACCACGTCCTTGCTCTTGCCGGAGTA
>CASTQR010000232.1 GCA_949451265.1 uncultured Eubacteriales bacterium
CGGAGGCGTCCAGGATGATCCGGGAGTTCATGGCGGAGTCCACCGCGAAGGCGATGCGGCTGGGAATGTTGGCCTTCATCAGGCCGGTGATCACGTCGGCCCGGGGGCTCTGGGTGGCGATGACCAGGTGCATCCCGGAGGCCCGGCCCATCTGGGCCACCCGGCAGATGGACTCCTCCACCTCCTTGGCGGCCACCAGCATCAGGTCGGCCAGCTCGTCGATGACCACCACGATCTGGGGCATGGCCTCCAGATCCTCCCGCTGGGCGGCGTGCTTGTTATAAGACGCCAGATCCTTGGCCCCCACCTCGGAGAACTTCTGGTACCGCTTCATCATCTCGCTCACCGCCCACTGGAGGGCCCCGGCGGCCTTCTTGGGGTCGGTGACCACGGGAATCAGCAGGTGGGGAATCCCGTTGTAGACGCTGAGCTCCACCATCTTGGGGTCCACCATGATCAGGCGGACCTCCTCCGGCGTGGCCTTGTACAGCAGGGAGATAATCAGGGAGTTGGTACACACCGACTTGCCGGAACCGGTGGTGCCCGCGATGAGCATATGGGGCATTTTCGCGATATTGCCCACCACGCAGTTGCCGGCGATGTCCTTGCCCACGGCGAAGGACACCTTGGAGGCGCTGTCGGCAAAGGCCCGGGAGCCGATGACGTCCCGGATGCAGACGGGGGTGACCTGCCGGTTGGGCACCTCGATGCCCACGGTGGAGATCTTGTCGGGGATGGGGGCCACGCGGACGGCGGACGCGCCCAGGGCCAGGGCAATGTCGTTGGACAGGTTGGTGATCTTGTTCAGCTTCACCCCCTGGTCCAGCTCCAGCTCGTACCGGGTGATGGCGGGGCCCCGGGTGACGTTGACGATGTGGGCGCTGACGCCGAAGGAGATCAGCGCGTCCTGGAGGCGCTGCTGGTTGGCGTGGAGCTCCCCGTCCGCCGCGGCGGAACCGCCGCCCCCGCCCTGGTTCAGCAGGGACACCGGGGGATAGCGGTAGGCGGGGGGATCCTGATCCATCCCGGCCTCGATCTCCCGGGCCACCTCCTCCCGCACCTGTTCCCGCTCCTCCTCCTTGGACAGCTTGGGCACGGCGGGCTCCCGGATGACGGGGGGCGGCACCGGGTCAGGCTCCGGCGCCGGCGCGGGGGCGGGAGCGGGGGGAATGGGCGCGGGGGCGGGGGGCGCGAGGATGTCGTCCGCTCCCATGGGGGCCGGGGCCGCCGGGGTGGGCCGGGGGACCCGGGAGGGCTCCCGCAGGGGGTGGAGTTCGGGCACGTCCTCATACTCCGGGGGCTCCTCCTCCAGGATGGCGGGGCGCTCCTTCTGGCCGGGGACCACCACCCCCGCCACCTTGTCAAAGAAGGACTTCTTGCGCACCGTAGTCACCGGGGTGGTGGGCTGCTTTGCCAGCACCGGGCCGTCGTCCACCGGGATGTCGATGGCGGCGGGCTTCTTCCGGGGGGCGGGGGCGGGCTCGTGTTCCCGGCGGGCGGGCTTCTGGGGGCGCTCCGGCTCCGGGTAGTCCTCCGGGTCGTAGGTGGGGCGGCGCTCCCGCTGTTCCCGCAGGTAGTCCAGGATCTGGCTTGGGGTGAGGCGCAGGGCGCACAGTGCCGCCGCCGCGGCCAGGGCCAGCAGGATCACGATGGCGCCGATCTGGGTGAAGGCGAAGCGGAAGGCCATGGCCAGCACGCCTCCCAGCACGCCGCCGGAGGCCACCGCCTTGCCGGAGGCCCAGAGCTGGCCGAACAGCTCCAGCGACCAGGCGTAGTCCGCCCGGCACAGGAACAGGTGGAGCACCGCCCCGATCAGCACCGGCAGGATCAGCGCCCCGGTGAGGCGCAGGCGGACGGGCCTGCCCCGGTGGAGCAGGAGGATCCACGCCGCCAGCAGGAACAGGGGCGGGGCGATATAGAAGCCGTACCCGCACAGGCCCTTCAGCAGGTCGCAGAACAGGGCGATGACCGCCCCCTCGCCGGTCTTGAAGTAGCCGATGGCCCCGAACAGGGCCAGCAGGAGGCACACCGCCCCGCCGATCTCCCGGCGGTAGGGCTTTTTCTGGGGGGCGGATTTCCGGGAAGCGGAGCGGGAGCCGGATTTGGACTGGGCGGAGGTTCGCCTGCCGCCGCTATTGCCTTTTGATGTAGATTGGGAACGGCTGCCGCCGGAATTGGCGGGTTTCTTTTGTGTGGATGCCATGGGGGACCTCCCGTTTTCTCTGTTATGCCTTAGGGGTATAGAGGAAGCTGCCAACCAGGGCGGCGATGCCCACAATCCAGCAGTAGTAGGCGAAGCGGCCAAATTTGCCCTTGTCCGCCAGCAGCTTCACCAGCCGGATGGAGAAGTAGCCCACCACCCCGGCGATCACCATGCCGGTGAGGTACATGGGAAGCAGCTTGGTGTCGATGCCGCCCGCCCCGGCCACCTTGACCACTTTCAGCAGGGTGGCCCCCAGCACCGCGGGCAGGGACATGAGGAAGGAGAAGCGGACGGCGAAGTTCCGGTCAAAGCCCAGGGCCATCCCCGCGGAGATGGTGGTGCCCGAGCGGGACAGGCCGGGTATGGTGGCCATGCCCTGGGCCACGCCCACCAGCAGCACGTCCTTCACCGTGGCGGAGCGGACGTTTTTCCGGCCCCCGCCGTACTTGTCGGACAGGAACAGGATGCAGCCCGTCACCAGCAGCATGACGGACACAAACACCGGGTTGGCCCCCAGATCCTCCACCAGCCCCTCGATGGGCAGGATGAGGAACAGGGGCAGGGTGGCCAGGATGATCAGCAGCACCAGCCGCCG
>CASTQR010000233.1 GCA_949451265.1 uncultured Eubacteriales bacterium
GCCGCCACCGAGGGCCGGGCCAAGTACAACGCCCTCTCCGCCCAGGACGACCGGGACATCTACAAGGGGCTGACCTTCTGGTCCCCCAACGTCAACATTTTCCGGGACCCCCGCTGGGGCCGGGGGCACGAGACTTACGGCGAGGACCCCTTCCTCACCGCCCAACTGGGCAAAGCCTACGTCCGGGGTCTCCAGGGCAGCGGCGAAACCATGAAAGCCGCCGCCTGCGCCAAGCATTTCGCCGTCCACAGCGGGCCGGAGAGCCTGCGGCACAAGTTTAACGCCGTGGCCTCCCCCAAGGACATGGAGGAGACCTACCTCCCCGCCTTCGAGGCCTGCGTGAAGGACGCGGGGGTGGAGGCCGTCATGGGGGCCTACAACCGTACCAACGGCGAGCCCTGCTGCGGCAGCGAGACGCTGCTGAAAGACATCCTCCGGGGCCGCTGGGGCTTCCAGGGCCATGTGGTCTCCGACTGCTGGGCCATCCGGGACTTCCACACCGGACATATGGTCACGGAGAACACCGCCCAGTCCGTAGCCCTGGCGCTGAAAAACGGCTGTGACCTGAACTGCGGCGACTGCTACCGCTGTTTGCTCCTGGCCCTGCGGGAGGGGCTGATCTCCGAGGAGGATATTACAATTGCCGCCGAGCGGCTCTTTACCACCCGGTATCTCCTGGGCGTCCTGGGGGAGGGCAGCGAGTACGACTCCATCCCCTATGAGGCGGTGGAGTGCCCGGAGCATTTGGCCCTGGCCCACAAGGCTGCCCTGGAGTCCTGCGTGCTGCTGAAAAACAGCGGGCTTTTGCCCCTGAACCCGGAGACGGTGGGCACCGTCGGGGTCATCGGCCCCAACGCCAACAGCCGGGCGGCTCTGGTGGGGAACTACCACGGCACCGCCTCCCGCTATGTCACCGTCTTGGAGGGCATCCAGGACGCCATGGAGGGCCATGGCCGGGTGCTGTACGCGGAAGGCTGCCACCTCTGGCGGGACCGGGTGGAGCCCCTGGCCCAGGCCAGCGACCGCATGGCGGAGGCCATGGCGGTGGTGAAGCACAGCGACGTGGTGGTCCTGGTCCTGGGCCTGGACGAGACTCTGGAGGGCGAACAGCCCGACGAGGGCAACGCCGCCGGTTCCGGTGACAAGGAGGATCTTCTCCTGCCCTCGCCCCAGCGGATGCTGCTGCGGCATGTGCTGGCGGCGGGGAAGCCCACGCTGGTGGTCCTTTTGGCGGGAAGCGCCATCGACCTCAGCGAGGCCGAGACCCAAGCGGACGCCATTCTCCTGGGCTGGTATCCCGGCGCCGGGGGAGGCCGGGCCATTGCGGACCTGATTTTCGGCAAAGCGTCTCCCTCCGGCAAGCTGCCCGTGACCTTCTACCGGGACGGGGCCCTGGAGGAGCTGCCCGCCTTTACCGACTACGCCATGACCAACCGGACCTACCGCTACTACCGGGGCGAGCCCCTGTATCCCTTCGGCTATGGCCTGACCTACGGCGACGCGGCGGTCACCGCCGTCACCGCCGGAGAGGACTCCGCCCGGGTCACAGTGGAGAACCGGGGCGGGCGGGCCGCCCAGGAGGTGGTGCAGCTCTATTTGAAGGACGAGGCGTCCCCCGACGCGCCGCCCAATCCCATCCTCTGCGGCTTCCGGCGGATCGAGCTGGGGGCGGGGGAGACGAAGACAGTGGACATTCCCATAGAGCCCTCGGCCTTCACCGTGGTCAACGCCGCCGGAGAGCGGATTCCCGGCAGCGGGGCCTGGACCCTGTACGCGGGCCTGGGCCAGCCGGACGCCCGCACCGCCCGGCTGACGGGAAAGACCGCAGTCAGCACCTCTATCCGCCGGACATAAGGAGAAACGACATGCTGTATATTGGAATCGACCTGGGCACCTCCGCCGTGAAGCTGCTGCTGATGGACGAGGAGGGACAAATCCAAAACATCGTCTCCCGGGAATACCCGCTGTCTTTTCCCAAGCCTGGCTGGTCCGAGCAGAACCCGGCGGACTGGCTGGAAGCGGTGGTGACTGGCATCCGGGAGTTGACGGCGGACTGCGATAAGACCCGGATTGCGGCCATCGGCTGCGGCGGGCAGATGCACGGGCTGGTGGCCCTGGACGGGGAGGACCGGGTCCTCCGCCCCGCCATTCTCTGGAACGACGGCCGCACCGCCGAGGAAGTAGAATACCTTAACGAAACCGTTGGCCGGGAAAAAATCAGCCGGTATACCGCCAACATCGCCTTCGCGGGCTTCACGGCCCCGAAGCTCCTCTGGATGCGGAAGAACGAGCCGGAGCTGTTCGCCAGAATCGACAAGGTGATGCTGCCCAAGGACTACATCAACTACTGCCTCACCGGCGTCCACTGCACCGATGTCTCCGACGCCTCGGGGATGCTCCTCTTCGACGTGGAGCACAAGCGCTGGAGCCCGGAGATGCTGGAGCTGTGCGGCCTGCGGGAGTCCCAGATGGCGAAGGTTTTTGAGAGCTATGAGGCCGTGGGCACCCTCAAGCCGGACATGGCGAGGGCCCTGGACCTGGCGGAAACGACGGTGGTCTGCGCCGGGGCGGGGGACAACGCCGCCGCCGCCGTGGGCACGGGCACCGTGGGGGACGGGGGCTGCAACATCAGCCTGGGCACCTCCGGGACCATCTTCATCTCCAGCAAAACCTTCGGCGTGGACCCCAACAACGCCCTCCACTCCTTCGCCCACGCCGACGGCGGATACCACCTCATGGGCTGCATGCTCTCCGCCGCCAGCTGCAACAAGTGGTGGATGGAGGATAT
>CASTQR010000234.1 GCA_949451265.1 uncultured Eubacteriales bacterium
CGTAGCCCCCGTGCTTGATGGCGTCGATGAGCTGGCCGATGACCAGCAGGGCGGGATAGCAGGTGTCGTTGTGGACGTATTTCAGCCCCTCGTCCACGATCCCCCGGTGGTTGGTGGTCAGCATATCTACCTTGTACCCCTCCAGCACCAGAAGCTGGCGGAACATCCCGAAATGGACGGGGAGCATCTGGGGCATGAGGATGGTATATTCCTCCTTCATCTCCTTGGTAAAGAGGAGCCGCCCGTCCTTGTCGTACTTCAATTCAGCCATGGAAAAAACTCCTTTCGCGGGGAAAATCAGTCGCGGGAAAGCCAGTAGAGCGTCCCTTCTGAGAGGGTCATGCCAAGAGAGCGCTGGAGGGCCAGGGAGGGGGCGTTGTCCGTCACAACCTGCCCGAAGGGGATGTGCTTCAGGGCCAGCTCCCGGTTGATCATGTACCGCTCCAGCACCGTGGCAAAGCCCTGGCGGCGGTATGGGGGGAACACCTCCAGCAGGCCGATGGAGCCCTCCGCGTGGAGGCCAGCGAAGCCGGCCATGGTATCGCCCAGGAAGCCGCCGAAAAGCTGGCCCCGCTCCAGAAGGGAACGGAGGTAGTCCTCCCCCTCCAGCTTGTAGTATTCCGACACCTGGGGGAGGTCGTCCACATTGAGCTGACGGATAGCCAGGGCGCTGTCCGGCATGGGGCAGGGGCCGCCCAGATAAGCCGCCTGAAAGCTGGCCCCCTCCAGAAAGAAGTCCGTGCCAAAGCGTTCCTGCAAAAGCGGGAGGTAAAAATCCTCATGGGCGGCGATCAGGAAATCGCCCTCAGCGGGGATCAGGCCGCAGAGCAGGCGGGCGGCGTCCATATCCGCGCAGGACATGAGATAGCTTCCAAAGTCCCCGGCACAGCCGGCGGCGGGAATGCCCACCAGGGCGGCGGAGGGGGAGGCATAAAGCACGGTTCCCACCCCCCGCCGCACCGCCTCGGTCATATCCACATAGCGTACCGGGTCCCGGTTGAATATGTCCTGACAGACGGACAGATCAGTTGTCATGACGCTTTCTCTCCTCCATGGCGGCCATCAGCGAGCGGACGCGGATCTTCACCGCCCCCAAATTGCTGATGTCGTCGATTTTCAACTGGGTGTACAGCTTGCCTCCCTGCTCCAGGATGGAGCGCACCTCGTCCCCGGTGATGGCGTCGGTGCCGCAGCCGAAGCTGACCAGCTGCACCAGCTGCATGTCCGGCTGCTCGCACACGTACCGGGCGGCGTTATACATACGGGCCTGGAAGGTCCACTGGTTCAGCACCTTCCGGGGGGCGTAGTCCTCCAGCCAGGCCACCGCGTCCTCGCTGACCACCACAAAGCCGAAGGAGGTGATGAGGTCGTTGATGCCGTGGTTGATCTCCGGGTCGATGTGGTAGGGCCGGCCCGCCAGCACGATGATGGGCAGGCCCTGGGCCCTGGCCTGTTCGATGTACTGCCGCCCGGTGTGGTGGATCTCCTCCTTGTAGCGGTCGTAGGCCTGGTAGGCCGCCCGGATGGCGCTGGCCGCCTCCCTCCGGGGCACGCCGAAGGTGTCCGCGAACCACTGGGAGCCGATGCGCTCGTAATCCTTGGGGCGGTGCAGGCCCGCGTAGGGGTTGAGGAACCGGGTCTTTTTCAGATCCGGCATATTGGCGGCCAGCAGCTCGGGGTAGTAGGCCACCACCGGGCAGTTGTAGTTGTTGTCCGCCGTCTTTTCGTCGAAGTTATAGGACATACAGGGGTAGAAAATGGCGTCCACCCCCGCCTCCACCAGGGCCTGCACGTGGCCGTGGAGGAGCTTGGCGGGGTAGCACACCGTATCCGACGGGATGGTGCGCTGGCCCTTGATATACAGCTTCCGGGAGGACTCCGGTGAGAGCACCACCTCGAAGTTCAGCCGGGTGAACAGGGCGTACCAGAAGGGCAGGTTCTCGTACATATTCAGCCCGAAGGGCAGGCCGATGCGGCCCCGGGAGCCGTCCCCCAGGCCCTTGCCCTCCATGGCCCGGAGCTTTTCGTACTTCCAGCGGTACAGGTCGGGCAGCTCCGCCTTCTCCTTGCCCAGGGGCCGGGAGCAGCGGTTGCCGGAGATGAACCGCCGCCCGCCGTCGAAGCTGTTCACCGTGAGGGAGCAGTGGTTGGTGCAGAGGTTGCAGGTGACGGGCTTGGCGGAGTGGGTGAAGCCCTCCAGGGCTTTCGCGTCCAGCAGGGCGGACGCTTTTAGCTTCAAATCCCTTGCCGCCAGCGCCGCGCCGAAGGCCCCCATGATCCCCGCGATGGTGGGGCGGGTCACGTCCCGGCCCAGCTCCTGCTCAAAGGCCCGGAGGACTGCGTCGTTGTGGAAGGTGCCGCCCTGCACCACGATGTGCCTGCCCAGGTCGTCGGCGGAGGCGGCCCGGATCACCTTGTAGATGGCGTTCTTCACAATGGAGATGGAAAGCCCCGCGCTGATGTCCTCCACGGAGGCCCCGTCCTTCTGGGCCTGCTTCACGGAGGAGTTCATGAACACCGTGCACCGGGAGCCCAGGTTCACCGGCTTCTGGGTGAACAGGCCCAGCCTGGCGAAGCTGGCGATGTCGTAGCCCAGCGCCTTGGCAAAGGTCTCGATAAAGGAGCCGCAGCCGGAGGAGCAGGCCTCGTTCAGCATGATGGAGTCCACGGCCCCGTTGCGGATCTTGAAGCACTTCATGTCCTGCCCGCCGATGTCGATGATGAAGTCCACGTCGGGGTTGAAGTGGGCGGCGGCGCGGTAGTGGGCCACCGTCTCCACCA
>CASTQR010000235.1 GCA_949451265.1 uncultured Eubacteriales bacterium
CTTAGACCAGCTCACGTCCCCGTTGGGCTCGTTGCAGATCTCATAGAGGACGTTAGGCACATCCTTGTACCGCCGGGCCATCTCGTCGAAGAAGGCGGCGGCCTCGTCGGCGTGGGCCATGGGGTTGCCGTCGGAGAGGATGTGCCAGTCCAGGATCACGTAGAGGTCGTTGGCGATGGCGGCATCCACGGCGGCGACAGCCTTGGCCTTGATGGCGGCGGGCTGGCTGAGGTAGCCCCTCTCCCCGGTGTACATCGCCACACGGAACACGTTGGCGCCATAGTCCGCGGTGGCGGCGATGGCCCCGGGGGAGGTGAACTGGCCGTACCATTGCAGGCCGTGGCTGCTCATGCCCCGGAGGACGAAGGGCTCCCCGGCGGCGTTACAGAGCTGGGCGCCCTTCACCTGGAGCCAGCCGTTCTGGGATGCGCCGCCCTGCCGGGTCTGGACGGCAGGGGGGACGGTGGGGGCAGGGGAGGGGACGGGTGCGGAGGAGGGCGAGGGGGTGAAGGGCTGGCCCGCCTGGGCCTTTGCCGCGTTCTGGAACAGGGTGCAGGCCTCGGCGCGGGTGAGGGTGCCCTTGGGGCGGAAGGCGCCGTCGGGATCGCCATGGACGACGCCGGAGGCGTAGGCGGCCAGCACCGCCTCGTAGTAGCGGCCGTCCAGGGCGGCGAAGTCCTTGATTTTGGCGGATTCGGTGTTGTAGTCCCCTCTGGCCTGGGGGAGAAGGGCCTTCATGAGGATCTTCACGGCAAGCTGGCGGGGGATGGGCTGGTCGAAGGTCTCGCCGGTGGGGGGAAGCTCGTCCCAGTCGTACCACCCGGCCTGGAGGGCCCCCTGGAGCTGTTTTGCCGCCCAGTGGCCGGTCTGGCCCTGGCCTTCGGGGAGCTTGGCCAGCCGGACGGCCACCGACACGAACTCGGCGGCGGAGATGGTGTTCTTGGGCCGGAAGGTGCCGTCTGGGTAACCCTTGAGGGCCCCGGCTTGGGTCAGTTCGGTGACGGCCCCCTCGTACCAGCTTCCCGGTGCCACGTCGGAGAAGGAGGCCCGGACGGGAAGGGCGGAGAGGGTCAGGCAGACGGCGGCGGCCAGCAGGACGCAGAGAAATTTACGCATGGATGTGCCCTCCTGTGTTGTCGGAAAATCCCACGCCCTCCAGGGCCAGCAGGGCGCGCTTCACCTCCAGCCCGCAGGCGAAGCCGGTGAGGGCGCCGCCCCCGCCCACCACACGGTGGCAGGGGGTGAAGATCAGCAGCGGGTTATCATGGTTGGCCATGCCCACTGCACGGGCGGCCCTGGGGCGGCCCACGGCGGCGGCAATCTCCCCGTAGGTGCGGGTCTGGCCCCAGGGGATGGCCCGAAGCGCCGCCCACACCGCCAGCTGGAATGGGGTGCCGCGGGGGGAAAGAGGGACTGTAAAGGATTCCCGCCTGCCGGAGAAATACTCGTCCAGCTCCGCCGCGGCCTGACGGGTCAGAGCGGTTTCCCCCTCCGGGGCGGCGGGATCCACGCCCGGGGGCTGGAGGAATACCCGGCTGATCCCCGTGCCGTCGTCCGCAAGGCCCAGGGTGCCGATGGGGGAGTCCCGGTACAGCACCGGGCCAAAAGCCCAGCTTTTGTCGTTCCTCATTGGGGGTTCATCTCCAGATATTTTTGGTCGATGTGGCTGTCCACGTGGAGGGAGAACTCCAGGGCGGCGTTGTAGCCCATCTTCTTGTTCCGGTTGTTCATGGCGGCCACCTCGATGATCACCGCCAGGTTCCGCCCTGGCTTTACCGGGATGGTGAGGGTGGGGATACTCACGTCCAGCAGGGAGACGAAATGGTCGTCCGCCCCCAGCCGGTCGTACAGCTTGCCCTCCTTCCAGGCCTCCAGCTGGATCATCATGTCGATGGCGCTGTCGAACTTGACGGCGGACATGCCGAACAGGCGGCGCACGTCCACCACGCCGATGCCCCGCAGCTCGATGTAGTGGCGGATCAGCTCCGGCGCGGTGCCCACCAGGCCGCCGATGGGGGAGCGGCGGATTTCCACCGCGTCGTCCGCAATGAGGCGGTGGCCCCGCTTCACCAGCTCGATGGCGGTCTCGCTCTTGCCCACGCCGGACTCGCCGGCCAGCATGACCCCCTCGCCGTATACCTCCACCAGCACGCCGGAGCGGGTGATGGTGGGGGACAGGGCGGAGCGCAGGTAGGCGATGAGGGTACTCATGATGTCGGCGGTGTTCTCCCGGGTGCCCAGGATCACCTGCTGGTGCTTCTTCGCCATCTCCAGGCACTCCGGGTAGGGTTTCAGCCCACGGGCAAAGATCACCGCCGGGGTGCGGTAGGAGAACAGTGTGTCGAACACCACCGCCCGCTTGGCGGCGGGGATGCCCTCCAGGTAGGAGATCTCCACCAGGCCCAGCAGCTGCATCCGATCCTTGTCGAAGTAGTCGAAGAAGCCGGTGAGCTGGAGGCCGGGACGGTTCACGTCCTCCGTGATGATCCGGCGGTTCCGGTAGCCCTCCGGGCCGTAGATCACGTTCAGGTGGAAGTTGTCGATGATGGTGCCCAGCTTGATGCCCATTTGCTCCGCCATGGCAGCGCGCCCCCCTTGTCCTGTGTTGGCTTTTATTTTACCACATACTGCCCTTGAAAAAAATAGGGGATCACGTAAATTTATACTTGATTTTTGACGGCTTCTGTGGTAGCATAATGAAGTTATCGTGTGCGTCATTCCAAGCAGCAAGGAGGTTAGTCAATATGGCCAAGTGCGAGTTCTGCGGCAAG
>CASTQR010000236.1 GCA_949451265.1 uncultured Eubacteriales bacterium
ACCGCCTACGGCCGCGCCACCTTCACCGGCCCCAGCGGGGAGAGCCGCACCGCCAGCCTGACCCTCACCTGCGACAAGAACGGGACTATCTCCTGACCTGCCGCGAGAACACAAAAAAGCCTGCCGCATTGCGGCAGGCTTCTTCCGTTTCAGATGCTTAGTCCTCCACGATGGCCACCACGTTGGTGGCGCGGACGCCCTTCGCGCCCCGGGGATCGGGCTCGGTCTCGAAGGTGACCTTCTGGCCCTCCAGCAGCTTCTTGTAGCCGTCAGCCACAATGGCGGAGAAGTGCACGAACACGTCCTCGCTGCCGTCGTCAGGGGTGATGAAGCCGTAGCCCTTTTCTGCGTTGAACCACTTGACAGTACCGCTCATTTCCTGTTTCCTCCTTATTTGTAAAATATCGCTTTGAAGATGGATGAAGAAAGTCCGCCCCTTTCGTATGTACGAAGGGGCGGACACAAGTCAGTTCATACATCAAAACCATTATCAGTATAACATCCTGTCAAAAGTTTGTCAAGAGAATTTTCATTAAATTCTGAAAAAATTAAAATTGTGGAACAAATTTTCACAATCTATGACATATTTCATGCAGAACCGCCGCTTTTTGCCAGGAACTACCAAAACGCGTCATTTATTCCTGCAATTGGAAAAACCGTTTTCCGTTCTCAAAGGTGATTCTGGCGCAGTCCTCCAAGGAAATTCCCCGGATTTCCGCCAGCCGCTGGCAGGTGTGCCGCACCAGCCCGGAGTGGCACCGCTCCCCCCGGCAGGGGACGGGGGCCATGTAGGGGCTGTCCGTCTCGATCATGATCCGCTCCAGGGGGACGGCCTGGGCGGCCTCCACCGCCTTCCGGGCGTTCTTGTAGGTGAGCGCCCCGGTGAAGGAGATCATCCAGCCCAGCCCCACCAGCTCCTTGGCCATCTCGGCGCTGCCGGAGAAGCAGTGGAACACGCCCCGCACCTGGGGGAACTCCCGGATGATGGACAGGCAGTCCCCGTGGGCCTCCCGGTCGTGGACGATCACCGGCAGCTCCAGCTCCCCCGCCAGGGCCAGCTGGGCCCGGAACACCCTCTGCTGGAACTCCCGGGGCGGGTTCTCCTTCCAGTAGTAATCCAGGCCGATCTCCCCGATGGCCGCCACCTTGGGGTGGGCGGCCAGCGATCGCAGCGCGTCCACGTCGGTGTCCTTCCAATTTGCGCAGTCCTCCGGATGGATGCCCACGGCGGCGTAGACGAAGGGGTACTGTTCCGCGATGGCGATGGCCTTGCGGGAGCTGTCCAGGTCGCAGCCGGGGTTCACCACCAGCCCCACCCCCTGGTCAGGGAGGGCGGACAGCACCGCGTCCCGGTCGGCATCGAACTGGCGGGAATCGTAGTGGGCGTGGGTGTCGAACAGCATGGGACGCGCCTCCTTGCGGGCGCGAAAAAGGGCCCTCCGGCCCCTTTCCGCGGATAGTTGTTCCGTTTTACGGACGGGTTATTTTTCCTCGGGGGTGAAGGAGACAAAGAAGGTGTCCCCCTCGATGCCGTCCAGGTTGTCCGGGTTTTCGTCATCCTCGTAAATCTCCTGGAAGCCGATGGCGAAGTCCTTCACATCCTCCGGCACCTCGTACACGGACACGGCGGCCTTGGTCTGGTTGATGCCCAGATTGTACTCGTCGGGGAACTGGTCGTCGCTGAGCCCGGCGGGGAGGGCCGGGGCAACACCGTCGTCCTCATCCTCGGCATCCCAGAGGATCACGAAATCATCCCCCCACATGGGCACGGACTCGCCGCAGGTGTTCTTCAGGGTGATGGCGGCCACCACCAGCTTGTTCCCGGTATCGGCGGTGTAGTCGCCGTACTGGGCGCAGCTGTAGGCGTCGTTCACGGTGAAATCGAACCAGTGGGTGGACAGGGTGTCCCCGATGTAGCCGTCTTTTTTTTCGGACTTGCCGCCCAGGTTGAGATCCAGCCCGTTCTCGCCGCAGGCGGCGAGGGATAGGGCCATGGTCAGGGCCAGCAGGAGGGAAGCCAACCGTTTCATAAAAAACGCACCTCTTTTTTCTCAAATCCACAGGCCGCCCAAGCCTGTTCCACGGGGCGGCGCGGCATGGGATAGTGTAGCATAATCCGGGGGAAATGTCCACCGTTTTTCCAAGATTTCAGGCCGGGGGATCACAAAATCTGCCCCGGCTGGAAAATACCGGGAGGGCGGGGAGGGTATTGCGCCTGTTTTTTCTGTTTCTACCAAATTTCGCCCTGTTTTCCTGCTGGAAACACGACAGTTTATAGAATTTGTAAAAACGCTGGGCAAGGGGGAGGGGGTATGTTATAATATTGGCAAATGCCGCGTCACGCGGCTTCAGCGCCAACACCACTTGCCGGAAGCTACCCACCATAAGCGGGCGGACGCCGCCCGGAAGGGATGGATTGTGAGTATGGGCATCGCGGACGTGATCTCGCTGCTGGGCGGGCTGGCCTTCTTCCTGTTCGGTATGAGCCTGTTGGGGGACGGGCTGAAAAAGGTGGCGGGCAGCCGCCTGGAAACCATTTTGGGCCGTCTGACCTCCAACCCCGTGAAGGGGGTGCTGCTGGGGGCGCTGGTGACGGCGGTGATCCAGTCCTCCTCCGCCACTACGGTGATGGTGGTGGGTTTCGTCAACGCGGGGATCATGCAGCTGGCCAACGCCGTGGGCATCGTCATGGGGGCCAACGTGGGCACCACCGCCACCGGCTGGATCCTCACCCTGGCCGGCGTGGAGGGGGAGGGGG
>CASTQR010000237.1 GCA_949451265.1 uncultured Eubacteriales bacterium
GGGGAGTAGTCCCCCCGCTCGATGAGGCTGATGGTCTGCCGGGACACCCCGGCCAGCCGCCCCAGCTCCTGCTGGTTCACGCCTAACGCGGCCCGTTGCTCCTTCAAGCGGTTTTTCAGCATAGCCGCACCCCCCTGTCACTCACCGGCCCCGTTTTCGAAGATGAAGCCGTCCCACAGCCGCCGGATCCGGCCCCTCTCCCCGTTCATGCGGGCGTGGGCCTCCCGGACGCCGTTTCGCACCGCCCACTGAATGACAAAGTACAGCGACGCCAGCACGATCAACGCCGTGCCCCCGCTGATTCCCAGTTCGTTCCAAATCATATTCAATTCCTCCTGACAGGTATTTTTGTCGTTCTGACAATCCGCCTTGTCGTTTTGACAACTTTGTTTGTCATTCAGAGAATACCACTTCCCCGGCCCCTTGTCAAGGGGCGTTTCAAAAATTTTTCCAGTGTGTTAAATTTCCTCCGGGGCTTGCCACGGGCCGCAAGATTCGATACAATAGGGGGTAACGTGAGTACCCACCCTGACCGAGAGAAAAGGAGCGCCCATGAAAAAACGCATCGCCATCCTGCTGCTGGCCATCGTGCTGGCGGCCTCCTCCAGCACCGCTGCCCTGGCCGCGCCGGGGCCCCTGTTTTCCGACCTGCCCGAGGAACGCTGGTCCCACCAGTACATCGCCGACCTCCACCGGCAGGGCGTGATCAACGGCTACCCCGACGGATCCTTCCAGCCCCTGGGGAACGTCACCTGGGGGGAGGCCTTCAAGCTCATCCTGCTGTCCATCGGCGTGAAGGAGCCCGCCCCCGCCGAGCCGGGGCAGCACTGGGCCGCGCCCTACGTGCAGCTGGCCCTGGACAACCGGCTGATGTACTCCTTCGACCCCAGCTACCTGGGCAAAGTCCCCACCCGGCTCAGCGTGGCCCGCATGACCGCCCGGGCCCTGGACCTGACGGACATCTCCGGCCCCACCCCCTATGACGACTGCGAGGACGGCTACGTGGTGGAGCTGTTTGAGAAGGGGATCATGGACGGCTTCCTCAACGAGGACGGCTCCCGCTCCTTCCGGCCCGACAAGCCCATCTCCCGGGAGGAGATGGCCGCCATCGTCTGGCGGGTGCGCAACGCCGAGCCCACGAAGGGCATGATCCGCTTCAACAACTACTACATAGACAAGCTGGAGGACGTACCCGCCTCCCCCTTCACCGGGGGACAGTTCAGCCGGGACGACAGCAGCCGGCTGGTGTACTCCGGCGGCTACTTCGCCCAGGGCATCGACGTGTCCGGCCACAAGGGCATCATCGACTGGGAGGCGGTGGCGGCGGACGGCATCGACTTCGCCATCATCCGGGCGGGCAACCGGGCCTGGGGCACCGGGGTGCTGATGGAGGACTCCAAGTTCGTGGGGAACATGGAGGGGGCCATCGCCGCCGGCATCGACGTGGGGGCCTACTACTTCTCCAACGCCATCACCGTGGAGGAGGCGGAGGAGGAGGCCGAGGCCTTCCTGGCCCGGCTGGAGCCCTACAAGGAGCACATCACCTACCCGGTGGTGTGCGACTGGGAGTACCTGGGCGGGAACGAATCCAGGGCCTACGGCGTGGACGGGCGGATCATCACCCAGTGCATCGACGCCTTCTGCAAGAAGGTGGCGGAGGCGGGGTATACCCCCATGATCTACTTCAACGAGTACTGCGGCTATATCAAGATGAACCTGTCCCTGCTGACCGACTACCAGTTCTGGTTTGCCCAGTACAGCGACGCCCCCTCCTGCTTCTACGACTTCCAGTTCTGGCAGTACTCCTCCAAGGGCAAGGTGGCGGGCATCGGCTCCGCCGTGGACATGAACCTGTGCTTTGTGCCCTACGGGAAGAACGCGGTGGACATCCCCGAGCCGGGGCCGGAGGAGACGGATCCGGTGGAGACCGATCCCGTGGAAACTGACCCGGTGGAGACAGACCCGGCGGCCCCCGGCGCGGAGGAGCTGCGGTGGTGATCATCGACGCGCCCCCCGCCCCGGCGGCGCCTCCGGCGCAATAACCCAGCAGACGCAAAAAGCGGGCGCTTCCCACACCGGGAAGCGCCCGCTTTGTTATTCCGTGATATCTGCCCGCTCCACGCCGGCGCAGCGCCTGGTCTCCGTGTCGATGTCAAACAGCACCGCTCCCATCCGGCAGGGGCCGGGGGCGGGCTGGAACCGCTGGGGCAGGCCGCCCAAAAAACGGTTGATGGCCTGATCCGGGCGCACGCCGATGACGGACCGGCTGGGGCCCGTCAGCCCCAGGTCGGTGACGAAGCCCAGCCCCTGGGGGAGAATCTGGGTGTCGGCGGTGGGCACGTGGGTATGGGTGCCCCACACCGCCTGGGCCCGCCCGTCCAGGTACCAGGCCATGGCCCCCTTCTCGCTGGTGGCCTCGGCGTGGAAGTCCACCAGGGTCAGGTCGGCCTCCCCCTCCTTCAGGATGGCGTCCATTTTGGTGAAGGGGTTGTCGAAGTTGGGGTTCATCTCCACCCGCCCGATGAGGTTCACCACCCGGATCCGCAGGCCCTGGGGGCCGTCGAATCCCCCCCAGCCCCGGCCGGGGGCCCGGGCGGTGTAATTGGCGGGGCGGAGGAGATAGGGATTCTCCTCCAGATAGTTTACAATTTGGCGTTTATCCCAAGTATGGTTCCCCATGGTTATCACGTCCGCCCCGGCGGCAAAGATGGCGTCCGCCTGGGCGGGCATCAGCCCGTCGCTGG
>CASTQR010000238.1 GCA_949451265.1 uncultured Eubacteriales bacterium
ACGTCCACCGCCTTCAGCGCGTCCAGGATGGCGTAGCTGTAGTGGGTGTAGGCGGCGGGGTTGATGATGATGGCATCATACGCGCCGTCGGCCTGGTGGATCTGGTCGATGATGGCCCCCTCGTGGTTGGACTGGAAGCAGTCCGCGGTGGAGCCGCGGGCGGCGGCGTGCTCCCGGATCAGGGCGCACAGCGCCTCGTAGCTCTGATCGCCGTAGATCCCCGGCTCCCGCTTTCCCAGCAGGTTCAGGTTGGGGCCGTTGATGATGAGGAATTTCATACTCCGGACGCCTCCTTGTAAATCACTTCGATGAGGGCGGCGGCCACCTGGGGGCTTTTGGCCCGGACGGTGTGATCCGCCCAGCGGCGGTAGATGGGCGCGCGGCCCTCATAGCGGCGGATAAAATCCTCCCGCCCCCCCTGGGCCAGGGGCCGGCCCGACACGTCGAGACTGTCGTAGGTCTCCCCCGGGTCCCGGTCCAGCCAGAACACTGCGCCGGTTTCCTTCAGCGCGGCGATGGCCCCCTCCCGGGTGGGCAGCCCCCCGCCGCAGGCGATCACCAGCCCGCCCTGTCCGGACAGCTCCCGGCACAGTTCTAATTCCAGCGCCCGGAAGCCCGCCTCCCCGTCCCGGGCGAAAATCTCCGGGATGGCGCGGCCCTGCCGCTGTTCAATGACGGCGTCGGTGTCCGCCAGGGGGCGGCCCAGCCGCCGGGCCAGCAGTTCCCCCGCCGTGGACTTGCCGCAGCCCATCATGCCGATTAAAACAATGTTTTTGTCCATGGTGGGCCTCCTTTTTCTCCCCCCCTCGCCCGCCCCCTCTGGGGGGGAGGGCTTAATCGGTCCCTCTTACAGATTGGACGGGAACCACCCCAGCACCCGGAACTCCCCCGTAGTCTGCGCCAGCTCGTGGAGGGCGTCGTTCACCGCCGGATCCTCCGGCGCCCCGGTGAATTCCAGGAAAAACATGTACTCCCAGCTCCGCCCCGGCAGGGGCCGGGACTCCAGCTTCACCAGGTTCAGCCCGTGGACGGAGAACATGGTGAGGATCTCGTTCAGCGAGCCCGCCTCGTGGGGCAGGACAAACAGGGTGCTCACCTTGTCCGCGCCGGGGCGCAGCTCCAGCCGGGGGGACGCCACCACGAACCGGGTGGTGTTGTGGACGTTGTGGTTGATCCCCCGGGCCAGGATCTCCAGCCCGTAGAGCTCCGCAGCCCGGGCGGAGCAGATGGCGGCCTTGGTCAAATCGCCGCTGTCCGCCACCATCTTGGCCGACCCCGCCGTGTCCGCCTGGGGCACCTGCTTCCAGTTGGGGTGGGTGTTGAGGAACCGCTCGCACTGGAACAGCCCCTGCTCGTGGGAGTAGACGTGGGTGATCCCGTCCAGCGCCGCCCCCGGCAGGGCCATGAGGCAGTGCTCCACCCGCACCGTGGTCTCCCCCACCATGTAGCACTCGTACTGGGTCAGCAGGTCGTAGATCTGCCGGATGGCCCCGGTAGAGCTGTTCTCAATGGGCAGCATGGCGTAATCCGCCCGCCCCTCCCGCAGGGCCAGGAAGCAGTCCTCGAACTGCTCCAGCCCTTCGGCCCCCACCTGGGGGCCGAAGAAGTCCAGGGCCGCCTGCTCGCTGTACGCCCCCGGCTCCCCCTGGTACACCACCCGCGGCGCGTCCACAGGTCCACGGGCGCCGGCCTGGGCCTCCCGCCAGCGCAGGACGCCGGGGTTGTCCGCCCCCTGGCCCATCAAATCCCGCTGCTGGCGGCGGGACAGGGCCATCACCGTCTGGTACAGGGTGATGACGGCGGGGCGCAGCTCCTCCCCCGCCAGCTCCCCCTTGTTCTGGAGCACCTGCCGCTCCCGTGCCTGGTCCAGCACGGGGATGCCCCGCGCCCGCTTGTACTCCCCCACCCGCCGGGTCACGTCCATCCGCCGGCGGAACAGCTCCACCATCTGACGGTCGATGGCGTCGATCTCACCCCGCAGGGTTTGCAGCTCGTCCATCAGCGGTATTCCTCCCTCAGCTCCATATAGTGCTCCGCGCTGGGGCGCAGGCCCGCCAGCTCCTCCGGGGTGAGGGGCCGGATCACGTTTGCCGGATTGCCCAGCACCAGCGAGCCGTCGGGCGCGTCCAGCTTCCCCGTGACCAGCGCCCCCGCCCCCACGATGCAGTTCTTGCCCACCCTGGCCCCGTTCAGCAGGATGGCCCCCATGCCCACGGTGGTGTTGTCCCCCACGGTACAGCCGTGGACGATGGCCCCGTGGCCCACGGTGACATACTCCCCCAGGGTGGTGGGGAACTTGTCCGAGTGGAGGATGGCGCCGTCTTGGATGTTGGTGCCCGCCCCCACGGTGATGGGCCTGCCGTCCCCCCGGAGGACGGCGTTGAACCACACGGAACAGCCGGGGCCAAAGGCCACGTCCCCCACTACCATAGTGCCGGGGAGGATCACCACGTTCTCGTCGGTTTGACGGGGAGTTTTCAAGTCCATAACAAATACCTCACAGGATTCAGATTCCCAGCAGCTCACACGCGGCCAAAGCGGCGGCCGCTTCGATAACCGGCACCGCCCGGTGGACCACGCAGGGGTCGTGCCGCCCCTGCAGCTCCAGCACGGCGTTTTCGTGCTTTGCCAGGTCAACGGTGAACTGCTGGCGGGCGATGGAGGGGGTGGGGCGCATGGCCACCTCAAACACCAGGGGCATCCCGTTGGTGATGCCGCCGTTGATCCCCCCGGCGCAGTTCT
>CASTQR010000239.1 GCA_949451265.1 uncultured Eubacteriales bacterium
GGATGGCGATGTCGTGGATCTGGACGCTGATGGTGGGGGCGGCGGTGCTGTGCGGCCTGGCCGCGGGGAACGGCCCGGCGGTGGCAAAGGGGGCGCTGGACGGCGCCGCCGCCGGGGTGGAACTGTCCCTGTCCATGATGGGGGTGCTGTGCCTGTGGATGGGGGTCATGGAGATCATGGAGCGGTCGGGGCTGGCCCGTGGGCTGGCCCGCCTGCTGCGTCCCGTGCTGAAACGGCTCTACCCCGCCTTCGCCCATGACCGCCCGGTGATGGACGCGGTGAGCGCCAACCTGTCCGCCAACCTGCTGGGGCTGGGCAACGCCGCCACCCCCCTGGGGCTGGAGGCGTCCCGCCTCATGGCGGAGCGCACCCCCGGCGTGGCGTCGGACGGCCTGTGTATGCTGGTGGTGATGAACACTGCCTCCCTCCAGCTCGTCCCCACCACGGTGGCGAGCCTGCGGGCGGCGGCGGGGAGCGCCAACCCCTTCGACATCCTGCCCGCGGTGTGGCTGGCGTCGGCGGTGTCGGTTACGGTGGGGATCACGGCGGCCAAGCTGTTCGCCCGCCTGTGGAGGTAGCCCATGGATTTGCTGTTCACCATGCTGGTGCCCTTCCTGATGCTGGCGGTGGCCCTGTGGGGGCTGATAAAGCGGGTGGATCTGTGGGGCGCCCTCACCGACGGGGCGGAGAAGGGCTTAAAGGTGTCCCTGCGGATCATGCCGCCCCTCATCGGCCTGCTGACGGCGGTGTATATGCTCCGCTCATCCGGGGCGCTGGAGCTGCTGGGGGAGGCGGCTGGGCCCCTGCTGTCGGCGGTGGGCATCCCGTCGGAGACCATTGGCCTTTTATTGGTGCGCCCGGTGAGCGGCTCGGCGGCGCTGGGCGTGGGGGCGGAGCTCATTGAGACCTACGGCCCCGACTCACCGGTGGGCCGGACGGCGGCGGTGATGCTGGGCTCCACCGAGACCACGTTCTACACCATCGCGGTGTACTTCGGCGCGGCGAAAATCGGGAAAACCCGCTACGCCGTCCCGGCGGCGCTGTGCGCGGATGCGGCGGGGTTTTTGGCGGCGTCCTGGGCGGTGCGGCTGCTCTTTTGACGCGCGGGCGATGTAGGGCGCGACGACCCCGGCGCGCCGTTCCCGTGACCGCCAGCGTAGCGGCCGCCAACGTGCCAGGTCGTTACGCCCTACGCGGGGCCGGTGGGTCTGCCTCCCTGGCGGCCCAATGGGGGCAATGCTCCTCCACGCGGCGATTTTTTAACATGGGATGGACGCAATGGCCATAATTGAGAGCGGAATAATGGCCTCTGTACGAGCGGATGTAGTGCTTGCGGAAATGTTTGCAATTCCCGCAGCGTTCTTCGGGCAGGCCCTGGTAACCTTTCATAAATATGACCTCGTTTCAAAAGGAGATGTAAGGGAGGGGCTTGCCCCTCCCCTACGCCTTGTAATAAAGTTAATCATAATTTGCATGAATTGTCACGTAAAACATTGTAAAACAATGTTAAACAGTAACGCCTGAATGGAAATAAAAAATACCCCACCCGCACCGGGTGGGGACTTTTCCCGTAGAAAGAGTCTTATTCCACTGGATATTTCACGGCGTTCTTCCTCATCTTCTCCTCAATGGCGGCGGCGATATCCACGTCGTAAACGGTGGGCCAGCTTGATGCAGTAGATCATCACGTCGGCCAGCTCCTCCATGAAAAAGGGGGCGCTCACCGAACGCCCCCCTTTTTATCCTCGTTTGGCTTATTCCTCCGCCATAGCCTTCGCCGCGGCGATGGCCTTCTCCTGGGCGGGGCCGGGGCACTCCTCGTACCGCACGAAGTGCAGGGTGAAGGTGCCGCGGGACTGGGTCATGGCCCGCAGGTCGATGGCGTAGGTGGTCATCTCCGCCATGGGCACCTCGGCCTCCAGGGTCTGGTTGCCGAAGCCGGCGGGGTTCATGCCCAGCACACGGCCCCGGCGCTTGGTGATGTCGCCCATCACGTCGCCCATATAGTTGTCGGGTATGGTCACCTTCAGCTCGCCCACCGGCTCCAGCAGCACGGGGGACGCCTCGGGCAGGGCGGCCTTGTAGGACAGCTGGGCCGCCGTCTTGAACGCGATTTCGGAGGAGTCAACGGGATGGTAGCTCCCGTCGTACAGGGTGGCCTTCAGGTTCACCATGGGGTAGCCCGCCAGCACGCCGTGGACGCAGGCTTCCCGCAGGCCCTTTTCCACGGCGGGGAAGAAGTTCTTGGGCACGGAGCCGCCCACCACCTCCTCGCAGAACTCCAGCCCCTCGCTGTCGCAGGGCTCGAAGCGGATCCACACGTCGCCGAACTGGCCGGAGCCGCCGGTCTGCTTCTTGTGGCGGCCCTGCTTGGAGACGGTCTTGCGGATCTTCTCCCGGTAGGCCACACGGGGCTCGGACAGCTCCACGTCCACATTGAAGCGGGACTTCAGCTTGTTCACCAGCACGTCCATCTGGATGTCGCCGGCGGTGGTCACCACCATCTGGTGGGTCTCGGCGTTGTTCACCACGGTGAAGGTGGGATCCTCCTCGTTGAGACGGCCCAGGCCGGCGGCGATCTTGTCCTCCTGGCCCCGGGTCTTGGGGGCGATGGCCCGGGAGAAGTTGGGCTCGGCAAAGGGGATGGGGTCCAGCTTGATGAACTTCCGGGCGTCGCACAGGGTGTCGCCGGTCTTGACCTTGTCCATCTTGCCGATGGCGCCGATG
>CASTQR010000240.1 GCA_949451265.1 uncultured Eubacteriales bacterium
ACGGAGATCCCATACCGGCCCTGCTCCTGGTCGTTGAGGGCGAAATGCTTCACAAAGGCCAGCATCCCCCGGTCGTGGAGGCCCTGGACCTGGGCGGCGGCAATCTCGCCGGACAGCCAGCCGTCCTCGGAGTAATACTCATTGTGCCGGCCCAGATAGGGGCTCCGGTGGATGTTCACGCCGGGGGCATAAATACCGGCTACGGCGGCGGCGTTGTCCCCGGACTGGGCGTGGAGCATATCCTCGCCCATGCACTTGCCCACCTCCTGGATCAGCTCTCGGTTATAGGTGGCCGCCATCACATCCTCGGAGGTAAAGGCCATGCCGTTGGCCCCGCCCACGATGCTCTTGGTGAAGCCGGTGGGGCCGTCAAATTCCTGGGTGGCGGGCAGGTTGATGGCCGGGAGCACCTGGGTCTGGTAGGAGCCGTTATAGATCAGGTTCAGCATATCTTCGTAGGAGAGCTGGCCGATCAGCTCATCCCAGGCGGGATCGTCATAGCCCTTGTCCACAAAGTCGATGGCGTTGAGGGAGCCGCCCGTCCCGGCGGCGAGAGCCTGGCTCACGTCGGACCAATAGAGCTGCTTGTACTGCTCCACCAGGGCGTCCCTGCCGGCGTCCTCATGGGTCAGGCCGTCGTCCCACATGGCGTCTGTAGCCCGCAGGCTCACAGCGGCCTGGGGGAAGGTTCCGGTCCAGTTGCTGCGGGTGAGGTAGACCACCTGCTGATCCTCCGCGCCCTCGTACTTGTTCAGATCGGCGTTGTCGAACAGGTTGGTGATGGGCTTCCCTGTGGCGGAGGAGACCGCATAGGTGGTGGTATCCAGGGCGGGGTTGTTCCATTTGGCCGTGAGGGCCGCGTCGCCGGTACCGATCATGCGGGAGGCGTCCGCCCCCTTGGCCATCAGGATGTTGTTGACGGCGTTGTGCGCGTCAGTACCCACGGTGAAGTAGTAGTCTCCGGCGTCCAGGATGTAGGTCTTGGCGGCGTTGGCGTCATAGCTGGTCAGATCCTCTTTCAGGACGCGGATATCAAAGTGCTCGGTCTCGCCGGCCTTGATCTCCTTTTTGTCAAAGCCGCACAGCTCCACGGCGGCCTTCTCGATCCCGTTCTCCCGGTCATAGTCGGTATAGGGGGACTGGAAGTAAATCTGTACGGTGTGCTTGCCGTCCATACTGCCGGTGTTGGCCACATCCACCCCCACCTGGAAAGCTTCGCCCTGGTCCTCCACGGTGAAGTTGGAGTACTCGAAGGTGGTGTAGCTCAGGCCGGAGCCGAAGGGGAAGGCCACATCGGCGTTGTAGTCGTACTCCCCGGCGCTGCCCTGTCCCAGCACGTAGTCCTCATACCGGGTCTCGTAGTAGCGGTAGCCCACGTAGATGCCCTCCTGGTACACCACATAGTTCATATTGCACTTTTCAATGCCGGGGGCGGTGTTGTTCTGGGCAAAGGCCAGGTCCAGCTGGGCGGCGTTGGTATAGGGGAACGCGTCGTAGTTCACCATGGCGGGGGAGGAGTGGTTGTCCTTCAGGAAGGTGTCCACGATCCGCCCGGAGGGGTTCACCTTGCCCGCCAGGATGTCCGTCACGGCGGGCAGGCCATTGATGCCCAGGTTGCCCGTCCACACCACGGCGTCGATGTCATACTCGTCGATGAAGTCCAGCTGAAGGGTGCTGGAGGAGTTGAGCAGGACGATGATCTTTTTGAACACACCCTGATCCTTCAAATCTTTCAGGTTTTGGAGCAGCTCCATCTCCTCCTTGCACAGCCGGAGATAGTCGCCGCCGGTCATGTAGGGCTCCAGCGCCTCCAGCCCGCTGGGCAGGTCGGCGCCCTCGCCGGAGGAGCGGGACAGGGTGACCAGGGCGGCGTCGCCATAGTCGGCAAAGGTGGATTTCAGCGCGTCGGTGTACTTCTCCCAGGGCACCTCGTTGATGCGGTATTGGGAGGGGTCGCCGCCGGACAGGGCCGCGTTTTCCCGCTTATAACCGCTGGTGACATAGAACTTCCACAGGTCGGTGTTCACACACCCCGGCTGGAAGCTGTCCTCCAGTGCGGAGTACAGGCTGGCGCCCTCGCCGGTGGAGACGAAAGCGGAACCGGTTCCCACCTTCACCGGGTCCACAGAGGACTGGGAGAAGCAGGAGAACTTGGTGTCAGCGGCCAGGGGGAGGGTATCGTCCCGGTTGAGCAGCACCGAGGCCCCCTCCGCCATCACCTGGCGGCACACGTTCCAGTCGTTGGCCACCAGCTCCTCCTCGGAGTCGTAACGGGTCCAGTAGAAGATCTGGGCGTCCGGGTCGGGGATGATGCGCTGGGTCTCGGCGTTCAGCGCCACGTTGATCATGGGCGCGAAATAGTTGGTGATGGGGATCGCGGCCACGCAAATCACCGTGAACACGGCGAAAACTGCCATGGGGATCTTCCAAAAGTTCCTCTTTTTCATAGCTGTCCTCCTGAATGAAAGAAATGGGCGGGCCACGGGCACAGGTCTCAGCCCTCGGCCCGCCGGATTGCGGTAGATCAGCCGTTCTTTGCTTTCTTTTTGCTGCGGATCAGCATAAACGCGCTGCCCGCGGTGAGCACTGCCATCACGCCGGTGGCGGCATAGATGGCCACCTGCCACCAGGGGGTGATGGCCCGCACGGTGGCGTTGCCCACGTTCATGGCGTGGCTGTGGGTGATGGAGTAGGCGATGTGCTTGACGGCGGTCTGCACGGC
>CASTQR010000241.1 GCA_949451265.1 uncultured Eubacteriales bacterium
CGCAGGGCGGAGCCCCGGCTGTTCCCCTTGCTGTAGGCGGTGCGGATGTAGTCCTGGTCCAGCTCCCCCAGGATGGAGCCCCGGAGGAGCTTCACCGTCATGGCGCTCTTGGGCAGGGCGATGGCCAGGGCGGGGTACACCAGGAAGGCCAGATGGGGGCCCAGCCCCTTCTCCAGGGGGACGTATTCGGGCCGGAACCACTTCAGCACCAGGGCAAAGAAAAACATCAGCCCAATGCCCATGATGAAGTTGGGCACCGACATGGTGACCTGGGTCAGCACCGTCACCGCCCGGTCCACCATCCCGCCGGGGCGGCGGGCGGCGATGAGGCCCAGGGGCAGGGAGATGGCTAAGATCAGCGCAAAGGATACCACCGCCAGCATCAGCGTCACCTGGGCCTGACCAAACACCAGCTTCGCCACCGGCATATCGTATTTGTAGGACTGGCCCAAGTCCCCCCGGACAAAGGCGGACAGCCAGCTCCCGTACCGCTCCCATACGGGCAGGTCCAGGCCGTGGCGTGCCCGGAAGGTGGCGATCTGCTCCTCGGTGGCCTCCATGCCCAGCACGGACTGGGTGGGGTCGCCGGGGATGATGGAGAAGGCGGTAAAGGCCAGCACGCTCACCAGCAGGAGGGTGCCGATCAGCAGCCCAAACCGTTTTAACAGAGCTTTCCCCATGGGGCAGCCCCCTTTCCCGTATCAAAAAAGCCTTCCCCCTTCCAGGGGGAAGGCTTTTCGCTGTTATTTGTATCCGATGGTGGACATATCCAGCACGTAGGTGCTGTAGAAGGTAAATCCATCCAGGGCCGGATCCATCACCACCAGGTCGCACATATCCTGGATCCACAGGCTGGCGGCCTTCTCGTTGAGGATCTCCTCCGCCCGCTTGTACAGGGCGGTCTGCTCCCCCTCGTCGATGGAGGCCAGGGCCTTGGACAGCACCTCGTCAAACTCCCCGTCGGAGAAGGCGATGAAGTTCTTCCGGTTGTCGCTCATGTACCGCACCAGCATTTCCCGGGCCGTCATGTCGTCGGCGGCGATGCCGCTCACCGTGGCCTCGTACTGGCGGCCCCGGTACACGTCGGACACCCAGGCGCTCCACTCGATCTGCTCCACCTCGGCGGTGATGCCCACCGCCTTGAGCTGCTCCGCGATCACCAGCCCTGTGTCCACGTGCTGCTTGTAGTTGGAGGGTACGGTGATCTTCATGGAGAAGCCGTCGGGATAGCCGGCCTGGGCCAGCAGCTCCTTGGCCTTTTCCACGTCCTGGCTGTAGTTCTTCGCCAGCTCGGGCACGAAATATTTCTCGTTGGCGGGGTACATACTGGTGCCGGTGGCCACCCCCGCGCCGTCGCACACATAGTCGATGACGGCCTCCACGTCGATGGCGTAGTACATGGCCTGGCGCACCAGCTCGTTGTCGAAGGGCTTCACGGCGTTGTTCAGATACAGCGCCTGCACCAGCTTCATGGTGTCCTGGTGGACGGTGAAGCTGTCCTTCACCTCTGCCTCCAGGGTGTTGGGCAGGTGGATCACCATGTCCAGGGTGTCCCCCTTCAGGCCGATGACCAGGGCGTTGGTGTCCGCGATGATCTTGAAGGTCACCTTGTCCAGCTTGGCGGCCTTGTCCGGGTTCCAGTAGCCGTCGTACTTCTCCATCACCAGGCTGTCCTGGGGGGCGTAGGAGACAAACCGGAAGGGGCCGGTGCCGATCAGATCCTTGGCGATGGTGGGGCCGGAGTCCTTGGGGATGATGGGGGAGGTCAGGGCGTTGAGGAACTCCAGGCTGGGCTCCGCCAGGGTGATCACCACATGGCTCTCATCGGGGGATTCGATCTTGGAGACATTAGAAAACGCCGAGACCAGAGGCGTTCCTTCGTTCTCCGATCCGGCGCAGCGTTCCAGGGAATAGACCACATCCTCGGCTGTGACCGGGTTCCCGTTGTGGAACGTAACGCCCTCCCGCAGGGTGAAGGTGTACGTGGTGCCGTCCTGGGAGAGCTCGTAGTCACTGGCGACGGCCGGGATCACCGAGCCGTCGGGGCTGGCCTTCACCAGTCCCTCGAAGATGTTGAACAGAACCTCGCGGATGCCGGCGGTTTTGGCCAGCTGGGGATCGAGGTCGTCCAAATCCTGTGCGATACCTACCGTGACTGAGTTCCCGTTGGGGGGTAACTCGCCCGTTTGTGCAGCGGACGGCTGGCTCCCGCTTTCCACCGGAGCGGTGGGTTCCGTGCCTCCTGTACAGCCGTACAGTGAAGCCGGAAGCATGGCCAGCACGACCAGCAGCAAAAGGGCCCGTTTGACAAACTTGGGCATTTTGCTTCTTCCTTTCTACTGCATTTCTCGCAACTGTCAGTATTCAGTTGTCAGGGACATTGTAACACACCGGGCCGAAATTGCAAGAGGCAATTTCGGCCCGGTTCCGTCTTTTTTCAGCCCGCCTGCCTGTGTTCCGGGCAGGTCTGGGCGCAGCCGTGCCCGCAGGCCCAGAGGCGTTCCGCCGTCTCATCCCAGGCGGCGGCGTAGGGGTCGCACTTGGCGCACAGGTGCTCCGCGCTCTCCGGGGACTGGAGGTCGGTGGACCTGGCGCCGGTGCGGGCCACCATCTCCCGCAGCTTCTCCGGGTTCTCCAGCATGGGGCAGGGCTTCAGGTGGTTCCGGTTGAAGGGCTGGCC
>CASTQR010000242.1 GCA_949451265.1 uncultured Eubacteriales bacterium
ACTGGGAGGGCTGCGATGTGGACGACCCCTCCGCCCGGGTGCTGGCAAACTATGGGGGGAGCGGGGTATGACAAGATATATTTTTGTCACCGGGGGCGTGGTGTCCGGGCTGGGCAAGGGCATCACGGCGGCGTCCCTGGGCCGACTTTTGAAGCAGCGGGGGCTGCGGGTGCGGGTGCAGAAGCTGGACCCCTACCTCAACGTGGACCCGGGCACCATGTCCCCCTACCAGCACGGGGAGGTGTTCGTCACCGACGACGGGGCGGAGACCGACCTGGATTTGGGCCACTACGAGCGGTTCATCGACGAAAACCTCACCTTCAACTCCTCGGTGTCCGCCGGGAAGGTGTACTGGAACGTGCTCAACCGGGAGCGGGCGGGGGACTATTTAGGGGGCACGGTGCAGATCATCCCCCACATCACCGACGAGATCAAGCGGCACATCTACTCCCTGGAGGCCCCCGATGTGGACGCGGCCATTGTGGAGATCGGCGGCACCGTGGGTGACATTGAGAGCCAGCCCTTTTTGGAGGCCATCCGGCAGGTGGCCGCCGAGCGGGGGCGGCAGAACGTGATGTTTATCCATGTGTCCCTCATCGTGTCCATCCCCGGCTCCGGGGAGCTGAAGTCCAAGCCCACCCAGCACTCCGCCAAGGAGCTGCTCAGCCTGGGCATTCAGCCCGACGTGATCATGTGCCGCAGCGACTCCCCCATCTCCCAGGAGATTCTGGACAAGATCTCCCTGTTCTGCAATATCCCGGCGGATCACGCCATCCCCAACCTGACGGCGGAGCTGCTGTACGAGGTGCCCCTGATGCTGGAGCGGGAGGGGCTGGCGGATGTGGTGGTGCGGCGGCTGGGGCTGATCTGCCACGCGCCGGACCTGACCGAGTGGGCCACCATGGTGCACAAGGCCAAGCACCCCCAGGGGAGCGTGACCATCGCCCTGGTGGGCAAGTACGTGGGGCTGCACGACGCCTATCTGTCGGTGGCGGAGGCGCTGACCCACGGCGGGATCGGGAATGGTGTGTCCGTGGAGATCCGCTGGGTGAACTCGGAGGAGGTTGCGCCGGACACCGTGGACGGCCTGCTGGCCGGGGCCCATGGTATTCTGGTGCCCGGCGGCTTCGGGGGCCGGGGCCCATGGTATTCTGGTGCCCGGCGGCTTCGGGGGCCGGGGCGTGGAGGGCAAGATCCAGGCCATCCGCTACGCCCGGGAGAAGGGGGTGCCCTTCCTGGGCATCTGCCTGGGGATGCAGCTGGCGGTGGTGGAGTTCGCCCGGAACGTGTGCGGCCTGACGGGGGCCCACTCCTCCGAGCTGGACCCCCGGACGCCCTATCCCGTCATCGACCTGATGCCCGATCAGGTGGGAGTGACCGCCAAGGGGGGCACCATGCGGCTGGGAAGCTACCCCTGCCGGTTAAAGGAGGGCTCCCTGGCGGCGGCTGTCTACGGCGCACAGGAGATCAGCGAGCGCCACCGCCACCGTTACGAGTTTAACAACGACTACCGGGAGCGGCTGGAACAGGCGGGACTGGTTTTGTCCGGCCTGTCCCCGGACGGGCGGCTGGTGGAGGTTATCGAGCTGCCGGATCACCCCTGGTTCGCGGCGGGGCAGTTCCACCCGGAGCTGAAGTCCCGGCCCAACCGGGCCCACCCGCTGTTTCGGGAGTTCGTGGCCGCGTCGATGGAGCGGAAACGCAAGGCCGATTCCGAAATTTGAGATACATGGAGGAAAGAGAATGGAAAAGCAGACATTACTTTATGAGGGAAAGGCAAAAAGGGTCTATGCGACCCAAGATCCCGAACTGCTCATCGTGTCCTATAAAGACGACGCCACCGCGTTCAATGGAGCGAAAAAGGGGACCATCCAGGGAAAGGGAGTCATCAATAACCAAATGAGCAATCTGCTGATGGCGCGGCTGGAAAGGCAGGGGGTCCCCACTCACTTTGTCCGGGAGCTGGACCCTCGGGAAACGTTGGTGAAGCGGGTCTCCATTGTGCCGCTGGAGGTCATTGTGCGAAATTTGTCGGCGGGTTCCTTCTCCAAGCGATACGGTGTGGAGGAAGGGACGGCCTTTGATGAGCCGACTCTGGAATTTTCCTACAAAAATGACGAACTGGGTGACCCGCTGCTCAACGATGACCACGCGGCGGCATTGAAGCTGGCCACACGGGCGGAGCTGGCCCTGATCCGGGGCTATGCTTTTCAAATCAACCGGCTGCTCAGGGAGATTTGGGCGGACAGGGGCGTCATTCTGGTGGACTTCAAAGTGGAGTTTGGCCGTCTGCCCGATGGGACCATCGTGCTGGCGGATGAGATCAGTCCCGATACCTGCCGCCTGTGGGACGCCAAAACACGGGAAAAGCTGGACAAGGACCGCTTCCGCCGGGACCTGGGCGGAGTGGAAGATGCCTACCGCCGGGTGATGGAGCGGCTCACAATTCTGTGTGGGGACGACCTCGTCCAAGAGCACAAAAACTGTGTAACGCGGTGAGTGCGCTGGTTCAGGAGGTGCGCTGATGGCGACCTTTACCACGATCCGATGCAAAAAGCAGTCCGCCTTCATCGAGATACAGATGACCAAGGAACTCTTCCGCAAGACAGGCGGGACGCAGTTCTAAGAGCCTGTTTAAAAACTTTTGACAAGAAGTAGAAAGAAGCGGATAATA
>CASTQR010000243.1 GCA_949451265.1 uncultured Eubacteriales bacterium
CTTGGGCCGCAGCAGGCCGCCGCTGCCCTCCACAATGCCCAGGGACACCAGGGTCTCCACGTAGGGCTTGGCCCAGCTCCCCACCCGGTTGGCGTCCTCGAAGGAGGACAGGTCGTGCTTCGCCTGGTTCGCCAGCACCCGGCCCAGCAGGGTCATGGCCTCCTCCCGGCTGATGGGCTTGTTCAGGTTGGCGTAGAGCTGGCCGCCCACGTTGGTGCCCTCAAATACCCGCAGGGCGTACATGGCTTTCACGTGGGGCAGCACCCAGCCGGGGATGCTGGCGGCGTCCGCGAAGGGCAGCGCCACGTCCTTGTACTTGTCCGTGTCCACGTTCAGCATACGGCTGAGGAAGGCCACCAGCTCCGCCCGGGACAGGTCGCCGTTGGGCTGGAAGGTATAGGTGCCGTCGGGCTGCTGGTAGCCTGTGGTCAGCTCCATTTCGTACAGCTTGGTCACATAGGGGGCGCTCCAGTGGCCCGCGATGTCCACGAAGGGATCGCCCCGGTCCACCGTCACGGGGATGGTCACCGTCCTGCCCCCGGCGGCGGCGGTGATGACGCCCTTGCCGTTCTCCCCCGCCGCCGTGAAGCGGCCCGCGGCGTCAATGGTTCCGATGGCCGGATCCGTCGTCCAGGTCACGTCCCCGTCGTCCATGGACACCGGCAGGTTCCACCAATGGCCGGTGGCGGTGAGGTCCACCGTGTCCCCCGGCTTCAGCGTCAGCGACGAGAGCTGGGCGGTGGAGCCCTCCTTGGACACCCGCAGGCGGCTCAGGCTGTCCACCACCCGCACGGGCATGGCCCCCAGGCCGGAGGAGGCGGAGATGGAATAGGTCCCCGCCGCGGTTCCGGCGGTGTAGACGGCGGCATTGCCCGTCCCCGGCTCAATGGTGCCGCCGGTGGCGGTCCAGGCCAGGGGCGTCCCCGGCGCAGGCAGGCCCGCCCCGTCATAGGGGGTGGCGGTCACCGGGAGCTTGGCCCCGGCCAGCACCACCTGGGTCTTGGCGTCCACATAGGCGCCGGGGGCCATCCCGGAGGCGCCGGGGTCGTCCGTCACCAGCAGGATGGAGTTGTTCACCCGCCGCCCGGTGGTGGAGGGCTTGTTCGCGATGGCGAATTTTTCCGAGCCCGGCAGGGTAACCCCCAGGTTGGTGGAGCCGCCGCCGTCCAGCGCCACGGCGGACACGCAGCCCAGCTCCTGGAGGCGTTCCGCCACCTGGGAATAGGCGGCGCCCACGGAATAGCCGCTCTGCCGCCCGTCGATGGTGTAGAAGATGACCGTGCCGTCCTCCTTGACGCCCACGGCGGTGCAGGGTCTGGCGCCGGTGGGCAGGCCGGAGGTGATCTGGCCCCCCCGCAGAATGGGGGCGTAGATGCTGCTGATGCCGTAGGCCGCGTCCTTCCACTGTTCGCTGACGCCGCCCACCGTCACGGTGATCTTCCGGCCCTCGGTGAGCTCCCGCAGGGCGTCCAGCAGGGCGGCGTTGTCATGATCCTCGCCGTACAGCATATAGCAGCCCTCGGGAATGGTGCCGTTGAAGCTGACGCCCTCCTGGGTGGCATCGGCCACCGACACCACCTCCAGCTCCAGCGCGCCGTTCATCTGCATCACGCCGCCGTTCAGGGGGCGCAGGATGGCGGACACGCAGGGCCCGCCGCTGTTGACGCGGGAGGAGAAGTCCTTGTTATAGAGGTACAGGCCGCCCAGGTAGTCGGAGTGGCGGTAGGCGTTGAAGCCCGCCAGCGGAGTGGAGAAGGCGGTTCCGTCCGCCTTCTGCCACGCGGCGCTCTTGCTGATCCAGTTCTCGTCGATGAAGGCGCGGCCGTCCCGGGTGAAGCCCAGCAGGCTGTAGTTCTCCACGTCCAGGGAGCGCACCACCCCGTCTGTCATCAGCATACCCACGATGGTGCCATCGGGGTTGAACCAGCTGCCGTTCACCGCCGCCGCCACCCGCTTCCCCTGGGCCTCCAGCTGGGAGGCGGCGGAGGCCACCGTGTTGGTGCTGGCTACGTAGGTCCCGCTGAACACCACCGGCTTCACGCCGCTGGCGGGGTCGTATGTAATGTAGTGTTCCGTGCGCAGGTCGCTCTTGGAGGCCGACCACAGGCTCTGGCTGGTGAGGGACACGCCCTCCGCCAGCTGTGTGGTGCGCTCCACCTTTTCCTCGCCCAGGGCCATGGACGCGAAGGCCGTGGGGGCCATCCCCGCCGCCAGCGCCAGGGCCAGCGCCATTGCCGTCAGCCGTCTGCCGAATTTTTTCATGGGTTCCTCCTTTGGGTCAGGGGCTATGGGCCCGCCGCGGCGGGCCGGTACAATAAGAGTTATGTTAACACATTCCCCGCCCTTTGTAAACGGGTAGTTTTCCCAAACCGAACGGCAGGGGGGGGCACAAGCCGCCCCTGTCCCTACTTTTTGACCGCCTCCGGCGTCCCTTCCTTTTTTGGAACCTGGCCGCCCCGGATCTTTTCCAGGGTGTTGGCCAGGGTTTCCACCTCCTGGAGCTCCAGCAGCTCCCCGATGAGCCGGTTGGATAACAGGAAGCCTTCCGGGGTAAAATGCCATCGCCGGCCCCGGCGGGCCGTCCAGCCCCTTTGCTCGTACTCCGCCAGCTTGGCGGCGATGGGGTCGAAGTTCATATAGTACTCCCGGCGGTACT
>CASTQR010000244.1 GCA_949451265.1 uncultured Eubacteriales bacterium
TCTCCCGGACGATCTCCGCCATGATCTGCCGCTCGGGCTGGTCGGTCACCGCCCCATCGGGGAACAGCTGGGGCCCCTCGGGCAGCCAGCCGCCTAAAACCTCCAGCAGCTCGTCCACCCCCTCCCCGGTTTTGGCGGAGATGGGCACCACCGCGTCCCAGTCGTGGGCCCC
This sequence comes from uncultured Eubacteriales bacterium, assembly GCA_949451265.1. The sequence goes on from CASTQR010000244.1 coordinate 173, forward strand.
GCCGTAGACGGACATCACCGCCAGCAGCTTCTCCTTCTCCACCGTGTCGATCTTGTTGATCACCAGCGCGGCGGGGGCCCCCAGGGCCTTGATGCGCTCGATGAGCTCCTGCTCCGGCCCGCCGATGTGATCCACCGGCTCTACCAGCAGCATCACCCCGTCCACGTCCGCCACACTCTGCCGCACCACCTTCACCATATAGTCGCCCAGGCGGGTGCGGGCCCGGTGCAGCCCCGGCGTGTCCACAAAGACGAACTGGCTGTCCCCCCGGTTGAGGACGGCGCAGATCCGGTTCCGGGTGGTCTGGGGCTTGGGGGAGACGATTGCGATCTTCTCCCCCGCCAGGGTGTTGGTCAGGGTGGACTTGCCCACGTTGGGCCGTCCGCAGATGGTAATGATGCCCGATTTCTTGATGTCCATTAGGTGATCCTCAACTTTCTTTTTGTGTTTCGCGGCATTGAGCGTGGCCGCGTTTGGTTTTTACCGTTCCAGGCCCAGCCCGGACATGATGGCCTCCTCCCGCCCCCGCATCTGGGCCTTCATGGGCCCCTCATCCAGGTGGTCGTAGCCCAGCAGGTGGAGGACGGAGTGGACGGCTAAGTAGGCCAGCTCCCGTCGGTTGGAGTGGCCGTACTCCCTGGCCTGGGTCTTGGCCCGCTCCAGGGACAGGCACATATCCCCCAGGGGCACCAGCCCGGTGGCGGGGTCGGCGTCCTCCCCGGAGGGCTTGTCCCCCGGCGTGAGGTCGAACATGGGGAAGGACAGCACGTCGGTGGGGGCGTCCACCCCCCGCATATCCAGGTTGATCCGGTGGATGCCCGTGTCGCTGGTGATCAGCACGTTCACCTCACAGGGCACGTCCACCCCTTCCGCGTCCAGTACGGTGCGGATCACACGGCGCAGGAAGGAGCGCAGGCCTTCGTCCACACCGGGGACGTCGGCGGAAATGATGATTTTGTGCTTTGGCATTACCGGTTGACCTCCCGCTTGTCCGTGCGGCCCATGAGCCAGTCGATAGATACGTCATAGAACTCCGCAATCGCCAGCAGAGTGTCGCCGCGCGGTGTCGCCCCCAGTTCCAGATCCTGATACCCACGACCGGACAATCCAATTTTGGCGGCAACCGCCGTCTGCGTCAATTTTTTCTCGCCCCGTAAAAGGCGAATTCTTTCAGAAAACATGATATTCCCTCTTGACATACAGTCAACTGTGTGACATGCTCAATATACAGTTTTCTGTATATTGAGGAGGAATCCATATGGTAAACAGCATTCCTTTGGTAGTGGAGGATTTATACCGCTACTTCGTCCCCCTGCCAAACCCGGACTTCTGGCCGGCCTATTTCCAAGACGATCCCGTTCGGGGCCATGGGCTCTGGTCGTTCTATCAGGGTCTCCAGTTAGGAATCCAGCTAACCGACGCCTGCCTGGAAAAACTTTAGCGCTTGTCCCCTCGTCGGGGCAAACTCCATATCGCTTAAGTTCCGCCTACGGCGAAACATCGCTCATTCCGTTGCCCCTCCTCTCCCAGCGAAAGCTCAAGAACGCTTTCGCTGGGTTCCCGTAGCCCGCCGGGCCTCGTCGTCCTCATACGCCTTGATGATCCGCTGGACGATCACGTGGCGCACCACGTCCGCCCCGGTGAGCTGGCGGATGGCGATGCCCTCCACCCCCTTCAGCACCCGCATGGCCTCCTTCAGCCCGGACACCTTGTCCGCCGGCAGGTCGATCTGGGTGGCGTCCCCGGTGATCACGATCTTGGAGCCGAAGCCCAGCCGGGTGAGGAACATCTTCATCTGCTCCCGGCTGGTGTTCTGGGCCTCGTCCAGGATGATGAAGCTGTCGTCCAGCGTCCGGCCCCGCATATAGGCCAGGGGGGCCACCTCGATGTTCCCCCGCTCCACGTACTTCTGGTAGGTCTCCGCCCCCAGCATATCAAAGAGGGCGTCGTACAGGGGCCGCAGGTAGGGATCCACCTTGGACTGCAAGTCCCCCGGCAGGAAGCCCAGCCGCTCCCCGGCCTCCACAGCGGGGCGGGTGAGGATGATGCGGTTCACCTGCTTCTCCCGGAAGGCCGCCACCGCCGCCGCCACGGCTAAATAGGTCTTGCCCGTGCCAGCGGGGCCCACGCCGATGGTGACGGTGTTGTTTTTGATGGCGTCCACGTACTTCTGCTGGCCGATGGTCTTGGCCTTGATGGGCTTGCCCTTGGCGGTGACGCACACCACGTCCCCGGCAAGCTGGGCGATCTTCCCCTCGTTCCCCGACCGCACCAGCTCGATGATATAGCGCACGTTCTGCTGGCCGATGGCCTCCCCCTTGGAGGACAGGGTCAGCAGGCCCTGGATGGCCTTCACCGCCCACATCACGTTCTCGCCCTCGCCGGAGATTTTCAGGTTGGACTCCCGGTTCACCACCGTCACGTCCAGCTCCTGTTCAATCAGGCGGATGTTCTCGTCGAACAGGCCGAACAGGTT
>CASTQR010000245.1 GCA_949451265.1 uncultured Eubacteriales bacterium
TTTTCCCCGTCCGGGCCACAGCGCCCCCTCCCTTCCTGTCATTCTGAACCTATCATAACACCGATGAAATCATGCTGTCAAATAAAACCGTGGAATAATGTGCAAACTGCACAGATTCCCGCCGATAAAAAAGACATATATTTTAAAAAAGTGCAGGTTTTCCAAAATACGCCATAAAAATCCAGAGAGATTTTACAGGCGGGCCGTCAAATCCTCCATTCAGAACTGCTAAAAAACCCGCTACAATCACACTATCCGATGGGCGATTCCACTAAAATCCCCTGGAAGCGCCCACCGCGCCGGACCCCATCAAATCAAGGGGGAAGAACCATGACAAAGATGAGCAAGCTTCTGTGCGCGATCCTGGCCCTGGCCATGATCCTCAGCCTGGCCGCCTGCGGCGGGAACCCCGCCGGCGGCGACCCCACCAATCCCCCCAGCGGCACCTCTGACAAGCCCGAGGAGACCAAGCAGGGCGGCGAGCCCAGCGGCGAGCAGGTCACCCTGAACTGGGCCATCTGGGACAAGGACTCCACCGCCTACTGGACCGCCCTGGCGGACGAGTACATGAGGACCCACGAGAACGTGAAGATCGAGATGACCGATCTGGGCTCCACCGACTACATGACCCAGCTGGCCACCCAGCTGGCCGGCAATAACAGCGAGCTGGACGTGCTGCCCATCAAGGACATCCCCGGCTACGCCAACCTGATCAACCTGGATATGCTGGAGCCGCTGAACGACGCGCTGACCACCCCCAAGGAGGACTTCAACGGCGTTCTGGAGCAGCTCACCGCCGAGGACGGCAAGTTCTATGGCATCCCCTTCCGGGCCGACTTCTGGGTGGTGTTCTACAACAAGGACCTGTTTGACGCCGCCAACGTGCCCTACCCCTCCAACGACATGACCCTGGACCAGTACGACGAGCTCATGCGCAAGATGACCTCCGGCTCCGGCGCGGAGAAGGTCTACGGCGGCCACTACCACACCTGGCGCTCCGCCGTGTCCCTGTTCGGCATCCTGGACGGCAAGCAGACCATCGTGGACGGCACCTATGATTTCCTGAAGCCCATCTACGAGCGGGTGCTGAAGCAGCAGGAGGACGGCGTGGTCATGGACTTCGGCGAGCTCAAGACCTCCGGCCTGCACTACTCCGCCGCCTTCCAGAACGGCACCGCCGCCATGGTGAACATGGGCAGCTGGTTCCTGGCCACCATGCAGCAGTACAGTGCCAACGCCGCCACCGAGGGCTATGAGCCCGTGAACTTCGGCATGGTGAAGTACCCCCATCCCGACGGGGCCCCCGCCGGCAGCACCCTGGGCACCGTGACCTCCCTGGGCGTGAACAAGAACTCCGAGAAGAAGGCCGCCGCCATTGACTTCGTCAACTGGTGCGCCAGCGCCGAGGGTGCCGCCGTTATGGCCTCCACCGGCTCCTTCCCCGCCGTCAGCACCTCCGCCACCGTGGACGCCATCGCCGCCACCGAGGGCTTCCCCGAAGACGCCGCCTCCAAGGACGCGCTGACCACCGCCGCCATCTACCTGGAGATGCCCCTGAGCGACAAGGCCTCCGAGATCGAGACCGTCCTCAACACCGAGCATGACGCCATCATGACCGGCGCCGAGACCGTGGACGAGGGCATCAAGAACATGAACGAACAGGTGCAGGCCATCCTCAACGGCTGATCCGCCTGACAACTGAACCGAGCGACACGATGGGGGGCGGGCGGCAGGCCCGCCCCCCTTGTCCAAGTTTGCGGGAAGGGAGAGAACAACTGCTATGACTGCCCCGGCAAAAAGCGCCCCCGGCAAGCCCCAGGCGAAACAGAGCGGCCGCGCCCTGCGCAATAACCTGACGGCCTACTCCTTCATCGCCCCCAACTTCATCGGCTTCTGCGTGTTCACCCTGGTGCCCATGGTGTTCGCCATCGCCCTGTCCCTGTGCAGCTGGGACGGGGCCCACCCCATCGAGTTCGTGGGGCTGAAAAACTTCGCGGATCTCCTGGGCGACCACGGCTTCAAGAACGCCTTCGTCAACACCATCGTCTACTGTCTGGGCACCGTGCCCCTGACCCTCATTTGCAGCCTGGGCCTCGCCATGCTGCTGAACCAGAAGGTGCATCTGCGCAACTTCTTCCGTACCGTGTCCTTCTTCCCCTATGTGGCCTCGCTGGTGGCGGTGGCCGCCGTGTGGAACATGATCTTCAGCCCCAGCATGGGCCTGGTGAATATGCTGCTGTCCTCCCTGGGGGTGGAGAACCTGCCCCGGTGGGCCGCCGGCAAGGAGACCGCCATGATCACCGTCATCCTGTTCAGCGTGTGGAAAAACATGGGCTACTACATGGTGATCTACCTGGCGGGCCTCCAGGGCACCAACCCCTCCCTGGAGGAGGCCGCCGCCCTGGACGGCGCCAACAAGTGGCACATCTTCTGGCACATCACCCTGCCCCAGCTGCGCCCCACCACCTTCTTCGTGACCATCACCCTGACCATCGCCTCCTTCAAGGTGTATGACCAGATGTACATGATCACCCAGGGCGGCCCGGGGGACGCCACCATGACCCTTGTCTACGACATCTATAACACCGCCTTTGTGAACACGCCCAAGTACGGGTACGCCAGCGCGGAGGCCATGGTGCTGTTCGCC
>CASTQR010000246.1 GCA_949451265.1 uncultured Eubacteriales bacterium
AGCATCCGGGGGGAGATCCTGGACCGCTACGGCCGGGTGCTGGTGACCAACGAGCTGAGCTATAACGTGGAGATCGACTGGGACGCCATGGAGCCCGACCAGCGGCTGGACATCCTGGCCCGCCTGCTGGCCGTGTGCCGGGAGGAGGGGGTGGAGTGGGCCGACTCCCTGCCCATCTCCAAGCGGGCCCCCTGGCGGTACACCGCCGCCGACCCCCTGTCCTACACGGTGACGGACGAGGAGGGGGAGACGGAAAACGCGGCCACCCCCCTGGGCGAGCTGGCCCAGAAGTGGGGCATCGGCTGGGTGAAGGACCCGGCCCTGGCCCGGCCCGAGGCGGGGGAGCTGCTGGCCAAGATGTGCGTCACCTTCGGCCTGCTGGAGGAGGAGAAAACCACCCTGTCCAAGGAATACCGGGGCCTCCTGGGGGCGCTGGGCTCGGCGGGGCAGTCCTTCGGCCTCACCGAGGACGGCGGCGGCATCACCCGGGAAATGCGGGAGCTGGCCGGGGTGCTGTATGAGATCTACCTGCGGCGGTACGAGGTGTCCAACAACGCCTACGTGTTCGCCCGGGACGTGGACATCACCTTCATCGCCAAGGTGAAGGAGCAGGGGCTGGCCGGGGTGCGGATCGTCACGGCCTCCTCCCGGAAGTACGGCACCGGCGTGGCCGCCCACGTGCTGGGCTACACCGGGCAGATCAGCCGGACCGAGTGGCCCCAGTACAAGGAGCTGGACTACCCCATGAACGCCGTGGTGGGCAAGGAGGGGGTGGAGCTGGCCTTTGAGGAGCGGCTTCACGGCTCCAGCGGCCAGCGGCTCATGGAGAAGGACAACGACGGCAATATCATCAGCCAGCAGTGGAAAACCGAACCCGCCCCGGGGGAGAACGCGGTGCTCACCCTGGACATCGCCCTCCAGGCCACGGTGGAGGATCTGCTGGCGGAGTACGCCTCCCGCCAGGAGCGGCCGGTGGGGGAGGACGGGGAGCCGGAGCCCGCCAAGGGCCTGGCCGCCGCCGTGGTGGACATGACGGGGGGGGTGCTGGCCCTGGCCTCCTACCCCACCTACGACCTGGCCTCCTTCCGGGAGAACTATGACCAGCTCAAGGACGATGAGAGCAGGCCCCTGCTGAACCGGGCCGTCGGGGGCCGGTACTCCCCCGGCTCCACCTTCAAAATGCTCACCGCCATCGCCGCCCTGGACACGGGCACCATCACCACCACCGAGCGGCTGGAGTGTACCGGCGTCTACACCTTTTACCCGCCCCCCTACCAGCCCCGGTGCTGGTATGGGTACGGCCACGGGCGGGACAACGTCACCGAGGCCATCAAGGACTCCTGCAACTGCTTCTTCTACGACGCAGGCCGCCGAACCACCATCGCCAAAATCGACGAGTACGCCCGGAAGTTCGGCCTGGGCGAGTACACCGGCATCGAGCTGGTGGAGAAAAAGGGCCTGCGGGCGGGGCCGGAGACCTCCAAGCAGCTCGACCAGCAGTGGTACGACGGCGACACCCTGTCCGCCTCCATCGGCCAGGGGAACAACCTGTTCACCCCCCTCCAGCTGGCCAACTACGTGGCCACCCTGGTGAACGGCGGCAGCCACTACGCCTGCCACCTGCTGAAGGAGTTCAAGTCCAACGACTACAGCCAGGTCACCGAGATCTACGACCAGCCCCCCAAGGACACCATCGACCTGGATCCCGCCCACGTGCAGGCGGTGAAGCAGGGGATGTACGACCTGTCCAAGACCGCCTCCATGGCGAAATGGTTCGACCCCCTGCCGGTGGAGGTGGGCTGTAAGACGGGCACCGCCGAAACCCAGGCCCACGCCGTGTCCACCAACGCCCTGTTCGTGTGCTTCGCCCCCTACGACGACCCCCAGATCGCCCTGTGCCTGGTGTCCGAGGGCGGGGACGCCGGCGGCTCCCTGGCGGAGCTGGCGGCGGGCATCCTGAACCAGTATTTTGCCACGGGCTCCTCCCTGGACACCGTCACCGGGGAGAATGCCCTGCTGCGCTGAACGCAAAAGAACCCGGCCCCCGTCTGAGACGGGGGCCGGGTTTCGCCTGTCAGTCCAGCTTGAGGTCGCCCTCCTTGATCCACCCGAGCTTCCGGAACCACAGCCCGAAGGCCCAGCACAGCACGGCGGGCAGGACGAAGGAGATCAGGATCAGCCCGATCCACTCAAAGGCCCCCGGCTGGATCGCCGCCGCGCCGTTGGCGATTGCCTGCTCACTGGGGGCGATCCAGCCCGTCCACACGCCGATCTGCCCCACCAGCCCGCAGGTGCCCATGCCCGCCGACACCGGGGGGCCGTTCATCTCCAGCTGGAACAGGCAGGTGGCAATGGGCCCGGTGATGGCGGAGGCGAGGATGGCGGGCAGCCAGATCCGGGGGTTTTTCACGATGTTCCCCATCTGGAGCATGGAGGTGCCGATGCCCTGGGACACCAGCCCGCCCCAGCGGTTCTCCCGGAAGGACAGCACGGCGAAGCCCACCATGTTGGCGCAGCACCCGGCCACCGCCGCGCCCCCCGCCAGCCCCGTCAGGGACAGGGCGGCGCAGATGGCGGCGGAGGAGATGGGCAGGGTGAGGGCCATGCCGATGACCACGCTGACCA
>CASTQR010000247.1 GCA_949451265.1 uncultured Eubacteriales bacterium
AAGGTACAAATATGCAGAACGAAAAATTACGCAACATCGCCATCATTGCCCACGTAGACCATGGCAAGACTACCCTGGTGGACGAAATGCTGAAGCAGGGCGGCATCTACCGGGAGAACCAGGCCACCGTGGACCGGGTGATGGACTCCAACGACCTGGAGCGGGAGCGGGGCATCACCATCCTGGCCAAGAACACCGCCGTCCACTACAAGGACACCAAGATCAACATCGTGGACACCCCGGGCCACGCCGACTTCGGCGGCGAGGTGGAGCGCATTCTGAAAATGGTCAACGGCGTCATCCTGCTGGTGGACGCCGCCGAGGGCCCCATGCCCCAGACCCGGTTTGTGCTGTCCAAGGCCCTGGAGCTGGGCCACAAGGTCATCGTGGTGGTGAACAAGATCGACCGCCCCGACCAGCGCATCCACGAGGTCATGGACGAGGTGCTGGAGCTTTTGCTGGATCTGAACGCCACCGACGAGCAGTTTGAGTCCCCCACCCTGTTCTGCTCCGGGCGGCAGGGCACCGCCAGCTACTCCCCCGACCACCCCGGCACCGACCTGGTGCCCCTGTTCGAGACCATCCTGGACTATATCCCCGCCCCGGAGTGTGACCCCGAGGCCCCCTTCCAGATGCTGGTGTCCTCCATCGACTACAATGAGTTCGTGGGCCGCATCGCCGTGGGCCGCATTGAGCGGGGTACCGTGAAGCAGAACCAGGAGATCGTGGTGTGTAACTACCACAAGCAGGACGAGACCCCCAGGAAGGCCAAGGCCACCGCCCTCTATACCTTCGACGGCCTGGCCCGCACCCCTGTCACCGAGACCAAGGCCGGGGAGATCATCGCCATGAGCGGCATCGGGGATATCACCATCGGAGACACCGTCTGCGCCCCCTCCGATCCTGAGCCCATCGAGTTCGTCAAAATTTCCGCGCCCACCCTGGAGATGACCTTCTCCGTCAACGACTCCCCCTTCGCCGGCCGGGAGGGCAAGTACGTCACCAGCCGCCAGCTCCGGGACCGCCTGTTCCGGGAGACGCTGAAGGACGTATCGCTCCGGGTGACGGAGATGGAGAACTACACCGACGCCTTCAACGTGGCGGGCCGGGGGGAGATGTCCCTGTCCATCCTCATCGAGACCATGCGCCGGGAGGGCTACGAGTTCCAGGTGTCGCCCCCCCGTGTGGTGTACCAGGAGGTGGAGGGCAAAAAGTGCGAGCCCATCGAGCGGGTGGTCATCGACGTGCCCGCCGACTGCGTGGGGGCCGTCATGGAGAAGCTGGGCACCCGGAAGGGCGAGTTCCTGTCCATGGACCCCATCGGCAGCCGCACCAAGCTGGAGTTCCTGGTGCCCTCCCGGGGCCTGTTCGGCTACCGCAACGAGTTTTTGACCGACACCAAGGGCGAGGGCATCATGGCCTCCGTCTTTGAGAAGTACGCCCCCTTCAAGGGGGACATCCAGCGCCGGAACACCGGCTCCCTGGTGGCCCACGAGCAGGGCGAGTCCGTGACCTACGGCCTGTTCGCCGCCCAGGAGCGGGGTGCGCTGTTCATCGGCGCAGGCGTGCCGGTATACGAGGGCATGGTGGTGGGTGTGTGCCCCAAGCTGGAGGACATCACCGTCAACGTGTGCAAGAAGAAGCAGCTCACCAATATGCGGGCCAGCGGCAGCGACGAGGCCCTGCGGCTGGTGCCCCCCAAGTCCATGAGCCTGGAGCAGTGCCTGGAGTTCCTGGCGGACGATGAGCTTTTGGAGGTCACGCCGGAAAACCTGCGCCTACGCAAGCGCATCTTGAACCACGAGAAGCGGATGAAGGCCCTCAAGGGTGGGAAGTCCTAACATGAAAGAGGAGCGGCAAATGCCGCTCCTCTTTTTGCTCAGATCCACCATTCCGGCGTGAGTTCGCCCAGTGTGACGATTTTTTCCGCCTCGCGATCCAGAAGTATTTCGATGTCCCGATAGCGGTCAGGCATGAGCTGAACCATCAGCTCCCGACAGGCACCGCAGGGGGCGCCCGACCTCCCGTCCGACATGACCGCCAGGACCCGCTTAATTTCCTGCTCCCCGTTGGTAATCATGCTGAAAATCGCGTTGCGTTCGGCGCAGATCCCCAATGTGGAGCAGGTGTCGATGCAGACACCCGTATAGATGTTCCCGGATGAGGACTCTATCGCAGCGGCCACCCCACCGGCTTCCACATAATCGGATATTTTCCGCTCCTTCTGTACCGCCTTTGCCGCGCGGTACAGTTCGTCCCATATAGGTTCCATTCCAGTTTCCTCCTTGCCGACTGTTACAGCGTCATGGTGATCCCGCCCTCGTCGGAAAGTCCGTCCTTCTTGAGCATATTCTCCAGCACCTCCACGTCCGACGTGATATCCATGGCGTCGTCCTGGAACAGCTTGTCGAGCTGCTTCTCGAACCCGGACACCACCTGGTCCATCATGTCCTCAATGCGCTTCTTGGCGGCGGAGATGTTCTGCCCCTCGATGCCCTGGGCGTCCAGCTGGGCGTAGGCCCGGAGGATCTTCAGGGTGGTGGGCAGGTAGTAGTTCAAAAACGTCCGCAGCTGCCCCTCCTTGTTGGGGTGCTCCTTCTGGTAGCGCAGGATCTTCCCGGTGA
>CASTQR010000248.1 GCA_949451265.1 uncultured Eubacteriales bacterium
GCTCGTTGGTCACCAGCACCCGGCCGTAGCGGTCCAGGATCTCCCCCCGGATGCTGTTTACCTGCTCCGTGTCGGTGATGTGGACGCTGGTGGTGGCCCGGTAGCTGGCCCCCTGTACCACCTGGAGCTGGTACAGCGCCAGGAAGAAGCCCGCCAGCGCCCCGCAGAACAGGGCGATGAGCAGGTTGGTGCGCAGCTTCAGGCGGCGGGCCTCCCGCTCCGCCTTTTCCTCCTGGATGTGGGTGTGGTCAAAGGGGTTATTCATGGTAAATCCTCCCGTAATGGACGCAGCAGAACCGGCCCACCCAGTAGACCGGCAGGATGAAGGCCAGGGAACAGAGCAGCTCCGGCCCCGCCACCCGCAGCAGCACCTCCGGCGGGGCAGTACGGGCCAGCAGGCGGACGCCCACCGCCCAGCCCTCCCACACCAGCAGGACGGCGATGGAGCAGATCAGGTGCCCCCACACATCCCGCCGCAGCAGGTACTGGGCGCACAGCCCCGCCGCCCAGCCGAACAGGGCCAGCGCCGCCACGCATCCGGCCCCCAGGTGCCCCAGCCCGGACAGGACGGCCCCGCAGGCCATGCCGTACAGGGCGCCGAAGGGGGCGCCCTCCAGGGTGCCGCCCGCCACCGCCAGCACGGGCAGCAGCAGGGGCAGGGGGATGGGCAGGGGGCCCAGGACGTAATAATTCACCACCGCCGTCAGGGCCAGGGCGGCGAGGTAGGCGATCCATTTTAAGATGGCATCCCGGCGGGTCATTGGCATTTGAGGGGTTCTCCTTTGATGGGATCAGACCAGCTCCCCGAACAGGGCCCAGGTGGAGCAGTCGGTGATCCTGATGTCGGCGTACCGGCCGATGAGGGCCCCGTCCCCGTCCAGGTGGACTAAGCGGCCCCCGGCGGTGCGGGCGGTGAGGCTGTGCCGGGGGTCGTCCCCCGCGCCGTCGATGAGGCACCGCTGGACGGTGCCGATGTAGGCCCGGTGCTTTTCCAGGGAAATGCGGTTCTGGGCCTCCACCAGCCGGTCGAAGCTGGCGGACTTCTCGGCCTTTGGCATGGGGTCGGGCAGCTCCGCCGCCGGGGTGCCCTTCCGGGGGGAGTAGATAAAGGTGAACAGGGCGTCGAAGCGGACCTCCTCGATGAGGGAGAGGGTCTCCTCGAACTCCTCCGCCGTCTCGCCGGGGAAGCCCACGATCACGTCGGAGGTCAGTACCACGTCCGGAATCCGCTCCCGCAGTAAGCGCACCTTGTCCAGGTACTGCTCCCGGGTATAGCGGCGGTTCATGGCGGACAGCACCCGGCTGCTGCCGGACTGGAAGGGCAGATGGATCACCGGGGCCACCTTATCGCACTTGGCCATCACGTTGAACAGCTTTTCCGTGGCGTCCTTGGGGTGGGAGGTCATGAAGCGCAGGAGGAAATCGCCGGGTATGCCCGCCGCCGCCTCCAGCAGCCGGGGGAAGTCCCAGCCCCCCTCCAGATCCTTGCCGTAGGAGTTCACGTTCTGGCCCAGGAGGGTGATGTCCTTGTACCCCTGCTCCGCCAGCCCCTTGATCTCGTCCAGGATGATCTCCGGCTCCCGGCTGCGCTCCCTCCCCCGGGTGTAGGGCACGATACAGTAGGAGCAGAAGTTGTTGCAGCCGTACATGATGGACACCCAGGCCTTCAGCGTCCCCGAGCGGTGCACCGGCAGACCCTCGGCGATGGCCCCCTCGTCGGGGGCGGTCTCGAACACCCGGCCCCGGCGCAGGTATACCCGGCGCAGCAGCTCCGGGAACCGCCAGAGCTGCTGGGGGCCGAATACCAGATCCACGTGGCGGTAGGACTGGCGCAGGCGCTCCGCCACGTGGGGCTCCTGGGCCATGCAGCCGCACAGGCAGATGATCTGGCCGGGGTTGCGCCGCTTGCCGTGGACAAGGGCCCCCACGTTGCCGAACACCCGCTGCTCCGCGTGCTCCCGGATGGCGCAGGTGTTGATCACGATCACATCAGCCCCCTGGTCGGTGCCGGTGATCTCATAGCCCATATCGCGCAGCATACCCCGCAGCAGCTCCGAGTCGGCCTCGTTCTGCTGGCAGCCGTAGGTGTCCACATAGGCCAGGGGCACGGGGGATTTTTGGGCGTTCAACGCGCGCAGCTCAGCGCAGTATTCCTTCTGTTTCGCGATATCCTCAGCGGGTATGACGGGTGTGGTTCGTTTCAAGGGGGGGCCCTCCATGGAAAAGTTTGTGAGATAAGCCGGGAAACTTTTGCTTGACAGGCGTTATGTCACCTGTTCAAGCTGTGTTGAACTTGTGGAAAACTGTGTGGAAGCTGTTGAAAACTGTGGAACGGCGGGGGATCGGGCCAACGTGTCCCGTCGGGGCCTGTCGAAAATTGTAACTTTTTTGTAACGAAAATATGAACAATAGAATTATGCGTTCAGCCGCTGGGCCACCACCCGGGCGGCCTTCACGCCGGAGGCCCCGGCCTGGGCCAGGCCGCGGGTGACCCCCGCCCCGTCCCCCACGGCGAAGAAGCCGGGGAGGGCCGTCTCCAGCTCGTGGGACAGCTGGATCCGGGCGGAGTAGAACTTGACCTCCGCGCCGTAGAGCAGGGTGTCGTAGTTGGCGG
>CASTQR010000249.1 GCA_949451265.1 uncultured Eubacteriales bacterium
ATGAGGTCGGTGAAGCGGTCATAGATGGCGTTGACCCGCTTGGAGTAGTCCCGGTACAGCCCGTGGTGGGCGGGGAGCAGCACCAGGTCCGGGCATTTTTGGCGGGCCTGCCAGATGGTTTCGGCGGTGCGGACGCCAAATTGTTTCGCCGGCTCGTTTTTTGCCAGGATGATGCCGTGGCGGCTGTCAGGGTCGCCGCACACCGCCGTGGGGACGGCCCGCAGCTCCGGGCGGGACAGCAGCTCCACGGAGCAGTAGAAGCTGTTGCAGTCGCAGTGGTAGATGACCCGTTCCATATCCGTCCCCCCTTTGGGGATAGTATACCCCATCCGGCCCGGATTGTCAAACGCCTGTTCCATATTTTTTGGCTTGCGCCCCCCGCGGCCCTGTGCTATACTAAGAGCAGAAGGAAAAAGCGGGGGAGGCTGCTTGTTATGAAACGAATCTCTTTTCTCGTGCTGGGCCTGACGCTGGCGCTCCTGCTGTCCGGGTGCGGGGCGCCGCCCCCGGAGCCCACCGAGGCGGGCACGCTGCGCTATGACGGGATGTACTGCTACATCCGGGACTTTGACGCCGACGGGCTGATGAACAACTACGCCCTGCGGTTTTACGAGGACGGCACGGTGATCCACACCAGCGTGGAACAGAAGGCCCAGGGGATGAATTACTTCCCCAAGGAGAGCTGGTTCAACCGGGAGAATGAGTATTACGCGGAGGTGCTGGGCCACTTTGAGCTGTCCGGCGGCGAGATCACGCTGACCACCGGCACCCAGAAGGGGACGGTGGACTACAAGGGGACGGTGGAGAAGGACAAGCTGGTGCTGGACTCCCGCTCCAACATCAACGGGCTGGAGATGCTGGGCTGCGAGTACGTGTTCTACCCCTTTGAGCAGGAGTGAACAGCATGAGAACCGCCCCCTCCGCTTGGCGGAGGGGGCGGTTCTGCGCGGCTGAAGGTCAGCCGGTAAACCGCGCGCTGTTGGCGCAGTCTTTACCCGATGAACTGCACGCTGTTCACACACACGAAGTACAGCCGGTTGCTGGCCTCGTTGGCCAGCACCAGCACGTTGCCCACAGTGCCCAGGAGCTGCGCGTTGCGCACCACCAGCAGGCCCGCCGTCAGGGACACCCGGCGGCTCAGGTTGTTCTGGGCCAGGGTGGACAGCAGCCCGGCGGCGCAGCAGCAGTCCCGGCCGTCACAGGCGCAGGAGCAGCCCGCCTGGGCGCAGGGGGAGCCTATGGGGCTGAGCCGCTGGGCCAGCAGGGAGCGGACGCACCGGAAGTTCCGGGCGGCCGCCTCCTCGGCGGTGAGGTCGCCCTCGGCGCAGGCCGCCGCGCCCTGGATGGCCACCGCGTCCAGCTCGCATAGGTTCACCTGGCTGGCGGTGAAAGAACAGCCCTTCCCCCCGGGGGTATAGAGCTGGGCATCAATGTCCAGCAGGTCGCAGCTGCACGGGGCGAACCGCCGGAAGCTGCCGCTGAGGGCGCCCAGGTTGTCGGAGGCGCTGCCGGCGGGGCAGGGCGGGGTGGGTGTGGGTTTGCCGGTGGTTCCGGCATCGCCGCCCGGCTGAGTATCGTCAGCCTCCGTGCCATCGGGGGCGTCGTCCCCGGCGGAGGGCTTGCCGCAGGTCAGGACGGCCCCGGCGGAATAGGTCCCGGTCAGGAAGGCGGAGGTGTCGAAGTCCAGCAGGCTGGCGATCCGCTCGTCACACAGCAGGGACAGGGCCGCCCGGAAACTCTGCTTGCAGCAGCAGCCCTCCTCCACCTTGGGGGGCTGGGGCCTGGGCTCCGGCGCGGGGCGGCAGCAGCAGATCATGGGCTGGCAGAACTCCGGCCCCTGTCCGCAGCCGTTGTCCGGGCAGTCGGAGGAGGGCGCGGCCCCGCAGCCGCAGTCACAGCCCGCCGGGGGCATGGGGGCGGTCCCGCAGCCGCAGCCGGGCTGGGGGCTGGGGCGCTGGCAGGCCCCGGCGGCGAACTCCTCCGCGGTCATGGCATAGCCCCGGGGAGGCTCGTTCCAATAGATTTGACTCATGAGTACGCTCCTTTCACCGGCCCCAGGCCCAGGGGGGGCCCGCCGCCCCGCCGGGGCCGGAGTGAGCGCGGGGACGCGGGCGGATCGCCCGCCTGGGTGTATTCCAGTCTATTCCAGCGCTTCCGGGGCGGACACAGATCCCGCAACCCCTTGGGCGGCAGGGGGTACGGCGGGGCGCACACAATATTTGCGGAATTTTCCCAGGATCGCTTGACACAGACCACAAGATATAGTATGATGATGGAGCGCCACCAAATGGAACAGACTTCCAGCCGGGGCCGGGACAGGCCCTCCTTTACCGGCTGGAAGGTTCGATATAACAGCAGCTTGAGGGGCTGAGAAGGGAAGACTACCAATGAAAGTGATCAAGAGAGACGATTCCATCGTCGAGTTCGACCGGGCGAAAATCGTAGCCGCCATCGAGAAGGCCAACGCCGCCGTGGAGGAGCAGTTCCGCATTGACGAGGGCTCCATTGAGGCCATCGCCGATTCCGTGGCGGGCAGGGGCCGCAAGCGCCTGCTGGTGGAGGACATCCAGGACATGGTGGAGACCAAGCTGATGGCCGCCGGCAAGTACGA
>CASTQR010000250.1 GCA_949451265.1 uncultured Eubacteriales bacterium
TGAACATCCACACCACCACCCAGCTCCAGGTGGTGCTGGTCAGCCCCACCCGGTTCGAGAACGCCACCGAGATCGCCGACCACCTGCGGGACAAGCGCACCGTGGTGCTCAACCTGGAGCAGACCGACAAGAACATCGCCCGCCGCCTCATCGACTTTTTGTCCGGCGTGGCCTACGCCAACGAGGGCACCATCAAGAAGGTGGCTCTGTCCACCTACATCATCACCCCCTATAATGTGGAGATCCTGGGCGATCTCATCGATGAGCTGGAAAACAACGGGCTGTACTTCTGACAGACAGACACGGTAACCGAGATACATAAGGGGGATTGGATGCTATGCTGACACCGCAGGAAGTGGCCAGCCACTCCTTTGCCAAGGCCACCCTGGGCGGGTATAACCTGGCCCAGGTGGACGAGTTCCTGGACGCGCTCACCGAGGACTATACGGCGCTCTACAACGAAAACACCATTTTGAAGAACAAGCTCAAGGTGCTCTCCGAGACGGTGGAGGAATACCGGGCCACCGACGACGCCATGCGCAAGACCCTGCTGGCCGCCCAGAAGATGGCGGACGATATGCTGGAGGACGCCAAGAAGAAGCAGGCCCAGCTGGTGGGGGACGCGGAGAAGAACGCCCGGAAGCGGGTGAAGGATCTGGAGAAGGCCGTGGCCGCCGAGGAGTACCGGCTGAAGCAGGCCCAGGAGTCCACCGCCGCCTACGTGAAGAAGTTGGCCCAGTTCCACGACCAGGAGATGGCCTTCCTGGCTGGTTTGGGCGAGCTGGCACCCCCGGAGCTGGCCCAGGAGCCGGAGGGCGGCGCCGCCGCCCAGATCGAGGCCGCCGTGGCCGCCCAGGTGCTGGCGGAGGCGGAGCTCCCCAGGGAGGAGGAGAAGCCCGCCCCGCGTCTGGTGGCGGTGGGGCCGGACGACGATGTGCCCCCCATGCCCGACGACCTGCTGCCGGGGATGGACGACGGGGAGCTGGACGCCGACGCCACCCGGCGGTTCTCCGATATGCAGTTCGGGAAGGATTACAAGATCGAGTGAGGGCGGGGATTTTCCCTCATGAAATTCCCGCTGGCTGTTGGCTGTGCTATACTAAAGGCAGCCAAAGACTGTTATTGCCAGCGATCCATAAATCCACCCCCTTCCTGCTGCCAGGGCCGCACACGCAGTTTACCACAATCCGGCAGCCGGTACAAGGAGTCCCGGCACGTAAAAAGGCCCGCGCGGTTCTCACCGCGCGGGCCTTTTTCATTTTATGGGTTTGGCCGCAATTACTTGTGGTCCACGCCGTTCATGTGGCGGATCAGGTCCAGCACCTTGTTGGAGTAGCCCATCTCGTTATCGTACCAGGAGACCACCTTCACGAAGGTGTCGGTCAGAGCAATGCCGGCGCCCTTGTCGAAGATGGAGGTGCGGGAGTCGCCCAGGAAGTCGGAGGACACCACGGCGTCCTCGGTGTAGCCCAGGATGCCCTTCAGCTCGCCCTCGGAGGCCTTCTTCATGGCGGCGCAGATCTCGTCATACTTGGCGGGCTTGTCGAGGTTGACAGTCAGGTCCACCACGGACACGTCCAGGGTGGGGACGCGCATGGACATGCCGGTCAGCTTGCCGTTCAGCTCGGGGATGACCTTGCCCACGGCCTTGGCCGCGCCGGTGGAGGAGGGGATGATGTTGCCGGAGGCCGCGCGGCCGCCGCGCCAGTCCTTCTTGGAGGGGCCGTCAACGGTCTTCTGGGTGGCGGTGGTGGAGTGCACGGTGGTCATCAGGCCGTCCTTGATGCCCCAGTTGTCGTTGAGCACCTTGGCGATGGGGGCCAGGCAGTTGGTGGTGCAGGAGGCGTTGGACACGAAGGTCATGTCGGGGGTGTACTTGTCCAGGTTCACGCCGCACACGAACATGGGGGTGTCGTCCTTGGAGGGGCCGGTCATGACCACCTTCTTGGCGCCGCCGTCGATGTGGCCCTGGGCCTTCTCCTTGGTCAGGAACAGGCCGGTGGCCTCCACCACGTACTCCACGCCCAGCTGGCCCCAGGGCAGCTCAGAGGGGTTCATCTTGGCGTAGACCATGACCTTCTTGCCGTTGACGGTGATGGACTCGTTATCCCAGGAGATGTCGCCGTCGAACTTGCCCTGCATGGTATCATAGCGGAGCATATAGGCCATATAGTCGGGGGTCATGCCGGGGTCGTTGATGCCCAGGAACTCGATGTCGCTGCTGTTGATGCCGGCGCGGAAGACCAGGCGGCCGATGCGGCCGAACCCGTTAATACCTACTTTGATGCTCATTGGTATCACTCCTTAATATTGTTAGGGGATTTGCGCGGTATTATTATACTCTATCCCGCCCCCAAAGGGAAGGGGTATTGTGAAAAATTTTTCAAACTTTTTTTCCCGGTTTTTGTGGGTTTATTCGATGGTGAGCTGGATATTTTTGGCGCTGGCGTCGAACTCCTTCAGGATCGCCTCGTCGTTGGTGGTGTAGGCGAAGGCGTAGGTCTTGTCCGCGTTGACGGACACCAGGATCTGGGTCACCGTCTGGCCCTCCCACTCCAGCACGTAGCTGTACTGGTAGGCGGGCAGGCCGC
>CASTQR010000251.1 GCA_949451265.1 uncultured Eubacteriales bacterium
CCCAGCGAGCTCCAGGGGCTGGCCGGACTGTGCGCCAGCGCGAAGTCCGTGTTCGACACCGTGGAGCCCAACCAGCCCAAGAAGTAAAAAATAAAAGCAGGCCCCCGGCGGAAGCCGGGGGCTGTTATTTTGCGCTATCTGGCCCAGTCCCGGCTGCGGCCCACCGCCTTGTGCCAGCCGGACAGCAGACGCTCCCGCTCCCCGCCGTCCATGGCGGGCTGGAAGCTGTTGTCGCACTTCCACAGCCGCTGGATCTCGTCGGTGCCGCTCCACACCCCGGTGGCCAGGCCCGCCAGATAGGCGGCCCCCAGGGCGGTGGTCTCCCGGATGGCGGGGCGGCGCACCTCCCGGCCCATAATGTCCGCCTGGAACTGCATCAGGAAGCGGTCCCGGCTGGCCCCGCCGTCCGCCTTCAGCGCGTTGAGGGGCAGTCCGGTGTCCGCCGCCATAGCCGCCACCAGATCCGCCACCTGGTAGGCGATGGACTCCTGGGCGGCCCGGATGATGTGCTCCCGCTTGGTGCCCCGGGTGAGGCCCACAATGGCCCCCCGGGCGTACATATCCCAGTAGGGCGCGCCCAGCCCGGTGAAGGCGGGCACCAGATAGACGCCGCCGTTGTCAGGCACCTTCTGGGCGTAATACTCCGCGTCGCTGGAGTCGGTGAAGAACCGCAGCTCGTCCCGCAGCCACTGGATCACCGCCCCGCCCACGAACACCGAGCCCTCCAGGGCGTACTGCACCGTCCCGTTTAAGCCGATGGCGATGGTGGTCAGCAGGCCGTTCTTGCTCTCGCAGGGCTGCTCCCCGGTGTTCATCAGCAGGAAGCAGCCGGTGCCGTAGGTGTTTTTCGCGTCCCCCGGCTGGAAGCAGGTCTGTCCGAACAGGGCCGCCTGCTGATCCCCGGCGATGCCCGCGATGGGCACCTTCGCCCCCTGAATTTCGGTATAGCCGTAAATCTCGCTGGAGGAGCACACCTTGGGCAGCATGGCCCGGGGGATCTCCAGGGCGTCCAGCAGGGTGTCGTCCCAGTCCAGCTTGTGGATGTCGAACAGCATGGTGCGGGAGGCGTTGGTCACGTCGGTGACGTGGGCCGCGCCGCCGGTGAGCTTCCACACCAGCCAGCTGTCCACGGTGCCGAACAGGATCTCCCCCCGCTGGGCCTTCTCCCTGGCCCCGTCCACGTGGTCCAGCAGCCACTTGATCTTGGTGGCGGAGAAGTAGGCGTCGGGCACCAGCCCGGTGGTCTGTTTGATGTGATCCCCCAGACCGTCCGCCAGCAGCTTGTCCACGATGGGGGCCGTCCGGCGGCACTGCCACACAATGGCGTTGGCGATGGGCCGGCCCGTCTCCTTATCCCAGAGGATGGTGGTCTCCCGCTGGTTGGTGATGCCGATGCCGGCGATGTCCTCCGGGGCCACCCCGGACTGGGCCACCACCTCCATCATGGTGGCGTACTGGGAGGACCAGATCTCCATGGCGTCGTGCTCCACCCAGCCCTCGTGGGGGTAGTACTGGGTAAACTCCTTCTGGCTGACGCCTAAAATGTTCTGATCCCGGTCAAAGAGAATCACCCGGGAGCTGGTGGTGCCCTGATCCAGGGCCAGGATGTATTTTCCCATATCGCTGCTCCTTTCGGTTCACATATGCCTTCCCCCTGCAAGGGGGAAGGTGGCACGGCGAAGCCGTGACGGATGAGGGTGCGGAGAGGGGGTGCGCCCCATGCCCGAATTTGGAGGACGGGTGCGCCGAACGGACGCCCCCTCACCCGTCAGCCTTCGGCTGACACCCGTCTCGCCTTCGGTTCGGTCGTGCGGTGGACGTGTCCCACTGGCACACACCGCCCCCCTGCGGGTGGAGGGCTTTTTACTGTGCTACCGCATATTCCGGGTGGCCACAATATTGGCTCCGGTGCCGCACACGTTTTCCATCACAACCTGTCCCACCTGGACGGGGGCGGTCAGCTCCGCGCTGTCCAGGGCGGCCATCACCTCGAAGATCTTCCCCTTGGGGATGGGCCGGTCGGTTTTCACCGGGCACCGGGGGTAGCCCCCCCCCACGCACCGCACGGTGGAGGTCACCACACGGGTGGGGTGGGTCAGCTCCACCCTGCCGTACTCCGCGCCCCGGGGACAGGAGTTCCCGGTGACGGTATAGCCCCGTTCCTCGTCCACCTTCAGATGGCACCCCTGGGGGCAGACGATGCAGATCAGCTCCTTCATTTCGACACCTCCCGGATGGACACGGTGAGCTCGCCCGACGCCCTGTCCAGCAGGGCCCGGGGCAGGTCGACGCGCTCCATCTCTCCGGGGGCCAGGTGCTCCCGCTTGAAGCGGGCGATCTGGACGCCCCCGGACGTGACCAGAATTTCGCTGTCCTTACAGACCCGGTTTACCCGGAAGAACAGCCCGCACAGCTTTTCCACCCGATCCGGGCGGATCCGCTGGGGCACGGTGTAGGTCACGCCGTCCCCGTTTTTGACCTCCAAAACCGTCCCGCCGGAAGCGTCCCCGCCCCCCAGTACGTATTGGGCGGCGGCGGTCCCGGCCTTCTGGCTCTCCGCCGTCACGAAGTCCACCAG
>CASTQR010000252.1 GCA_949451265.1 uncultured Eubacteriales bacterium
TCGCCTACCTCATGGACGATATGCTCACCCGGAAGCGGGAGGGGGCCCGCTTGGCGGTGTACGGCTTCACGGGCTGCGTGGGCCTGCTGTACGCGGTATTCTACCCGGAGCTCATCGGCATCTGCGTCCCCAACTGGTACGCCACGTATTTCCTCCGCTGGTTCCCCAGCTGGCCCCTGTAGCCGCGGGTTCCCCGCCCCGCCGGACTTCGATCCGGCCCTGACAACACTTTTTGAGGTGATTTCGATGTATCTCTGCGATCTGCACAGCCACTCCAAAATTTCCCTCGACAGTGAAGCTGAACTCCTTGACACCGCCCGAGCCGCCATTGCCGCCGGCCTGAACGAGTTCTGCGTCACCGACCACCACGACCTGCTGGACTACTACGGCTCCCCCGCCGGGCCCTTTGACTGGCCCGCCGCCAAAGCCCAGTACCACGCCGTCAAGGCGGAGCTGGGAAGCGGGCTCACCCTCCGCCTGGGGCTGGAGCTGGGCTCCGCCCCCTACGACCCCGCCGCCGCCCGGGCCGCCCTGTCCCAGGGCGGGGAGGAGCTGGATTTCGTCCTCGGCTCCCTCCACAACTGGATCGGCTTCCACGGCGACGACCTGCTGGACACCACCAGCTACCGGGGGGATGAACCCCTGGCCCGCAGGGCGGTGGAGACCACCCTGGCCCATACCTGGACACTGGTGTCCCGTCTCGCCGACTGCTACGACAGCCTGGCCCATATCAGCTACCCCCTGCGCTATATCCGGGGGGACGGCATCGACCTTTCCCTGGCGGACTATGAGGAGCAGGTGCGCCAGATTTTCACCGAGATCGCCAAAACCGACCACGCCCTGGAGGTAAACGTATGGCGGGGCAATGACCTGGCCTCCTGGCCCCCCCTCCTGCGCTGGTTCAAGGACTGCGGCGGCCAGCTCGTCACCGTGGGCTCCGACGCCCACCGCCCCCAGGACGTGGCCAAGGGCATCCCGGAGGCCCTCCAAATGCTCCAGGCGGCGGGCTTTGACCACGTGACCACCTACACCGCCCGAAAGCCCATCCTCCACAAACTGTAAATCGAAAGGACTTGACAACATGAAGATCTCCATCGCTTGCGACCACGGCGCCTTTGTCCTGAAGGAGCGCCTGAAGGCCCACCTTCTGGAGCAGGGCCACGAAGTCACCGACTGCGGCACCCACAGCGCAGAGAGCTGCGACTACCCCGACTACGCCCGCCCCGCCGCCCAGCTCGTGGCGGACGGCGTCTGCGACCGTGGGGTCGTCCTGTGCACCACCGGCATCGGCATGAGCATCGCCGCCAACAAGGTAAAGGGCGTCCGCTGTGCCCTGTGCCACGAGCCCCTGTCCGCCGAGATGACCCGCCGCCACAACGACGCCAACGTCCTGGCCATGGGCGCGGGCGTCACCGGCGGCAACCTTGCCGAGCGCATCTTAGACGTATTCCTGTCCACCGACTTCGAGGGCGGCCGCCACCAGCGCCGGGTGGCCAAGATCATGGAGATCGAGGACTGACCCCCTCAACAATCTGGAATAAAAGAGCGGATCCGAAACCCACCGTTTTGGATCCGCTCTTTTACCGTTCAAACAATTCATCCAGCTCCGGCGGCGTATACAGCGCGTTCAGCGCCGCCACCAGCGCCTTGGCGCTCATCCGCTCCGGCAGCCCCAGCCGCTTCAACAGCGCCCCCCGCCGCTCCGCGGCGTCCGCCGTCCCCGACAGCCCCAGCGCGAACAGATCCGCCGGCGTCAAATCCCCCGCCGGACGGCCCTCTGCCTCCCCGTCCAGCACCGTGGCCCCGGCGTTGAGGATCGCCCGCCGCAGCACCTCGGGCGGCATCCCCTCCACCCCCAGCTTCCCCTCTTTGCCGGGGGCCCGCTTCCGCCGCTCCTTGCCGTACACATCGGGCACATAGGCGTGCTTGATCTGCCCCTTGGGGATAGCCCCCTTCAAATAGTTCCGGATCACAAACCCCGCCCCGTCCGGGTCGGTGAGCACAATGATCCCCCGCTTCTCCGCCAGCTTCCGCAGCAGAGCCAGCCTCTCCCCGTCCTTGAACACCCCAAACCCGGCGGTGTCCAGAATCAGGGTGTCCGCCACCCCCGCCACCGCCGCCTTGTCATACCGCCCCTCCACCACAATCGCTTCCTGAATCCGCAGCGGGGCCGTCATACCGCCGCCCTCCGGCCCGACGCCAGCTCCACCAGCAGCCCGGTCAATACCTCCCCCTCCTGCCCATAGGAGTTCTTCAGCCGGATATCCGTCTCCGCGCACCGCCCCACGGCATACCGGCACCAGGCCGGGGAAAACCCCTTCGCCGCCCCCAGCAGCTTGTCCGCCTGGTACCCGCTTTTCATGCCCCACAGCTCCATAAACTCCTCCCGGCCCTTCCCCGCGGCCAAAAACAGCCGCGCCGTGTAGAGCTGCCGGAAATACTTCCCCATCACCGACAAAATCATCACCCCTGACTCCCGGCTGTGGAGCAGGTCCGCCAGCACCGCCGCCGCCCTGTCAAAGTCCTTCCGGGCCATGGCGTCCGTCATCTGGTACACCACCGCCTCCACCTTGG
>CASTQR010000253.1 GCA_949451265.1 uncultured Eubacteriales bacterium
GGCACCACCACCGTGGGCCGCGCCGCCCCGAAGGTGAGGGGCGCGCCGTCCATCACGCCCTCCCGCAGGCGGGCGCACTTGGGCAGGGCGGCATACCGGAAGTCGTCCCGCCCCAGGGGGATGGCCTGGGCCACCGCCCGCCGGGTGCGGTTCCAGCTCACCACATACCACGCCGCCAGCGCCAGCCCCACCGCCAGCCACGCCGTCAGAACCACCGTCTCCCAGGGAAAGGCGGCGGGCTGTACGGGCTGGGGGGGCGGGGCCGTCGTCACCGGGACATTGACGGCGGGCAGGTTCCCCATCGCCCCGCCGGGCAGGGGGGCCGGGTCGGGCACGGGGGCGGGGACGGACGGGGAACCCGTCTCCGCCCGGGGCAGCAGCCCCCACAGGGACAGGGGGCTGGCCGGGAACACCGGGGCCAGCAGCCGCACCAGGCACACCGCCCACAGGGCCAGCCGGGCCTCCGGGATCAGCCGCCCGCCCAGCGCCCGCCGCAGCAGGGCCGCCGCCAAAATCAGCGCCGTGCCGAACACGGCGTTTTGCAGCAGCCAGGTCATGCCCCATCCCCCCGTTCCAGGCTTTGAATCAGGCTGCGCAGCTCCTCAGCCTCCGCCGGGGTGAGCTCCCGCCCGTTGAAGAACGCGGACAGGAACTGGGTGTTGGACCCGCCGAACAGCCGGGTGATCAGGCTGTCCGTCTCGGAGCGCTGGACGGCCTCCCGGCTCACCAGCGGGGCGCACAGGAAGCCGGGGTCGGAGCGGCTCACCACCCCCTTGTCCACCAGCTTTTTAATGACCGTATAGGTGGTGTTCCGGTTCCACCCGGCGGACGCCGCCAGCTTTTTCGCCAGCTCGCCCGCGGTCTGGGGCCCGTCCGCCCACAGCGGCTCCATCACCCGGAGCTCGGAATCAAACAGCTTTTCCATGGAAATAACCTCCTGACCGCGGCACGCCGCGTATGACTATCATGATAGTACAGTAGAATACTACTACGATAGTCACCCGTTGTCAAGGGGTTTTCCAAAAAAATTTTTGCCAGCCTCCCCGGCCTGTCCAGCCCGCCCCCCCCGCCCTGACAAATTTCTGTTGTCCTTTCCCCGGCGATCTGCTATAGTAGGGGGAAAGAACCCCCGTTTTTCCGTCCGAATTTACCAGGAAGGAGGGCCCCGCCGTGAAGCAAAAGCTGGAGCGCCTGCTCCGGGCCCATCCGCCCATCCGCTTCGCCGCCGACGTGGTGGACGTGTACTTCTCCAAAAAGGTGGGCCGGGCCGCCGCCGAGCTGGCCTATTTCCTCATCCTCACCTTTTTCCCCATACTCATCTGCATCTCCGCCTTCGTCAACGAGCTGCATTTGGACCCCGCCCATCTGCTGGACCAGGCCGACCCCTTCCTCCCCGCCGGGGTGCTGGCCATCTTCCGGGACTACCTGACCTACATCGACACCAACCAGTCCACCGCCATGCTGCTGTCCGGGGCGTTTCTGACGATTTTGTTTGCCTCCGCCGCCGTCCGGGGGCTGATGAACTTCATGCACGAGCTGTACGGCAGGGCCACCTTCCTGGGCCTGGGGCAGGTGATCGCCAGCGTGCTGTTCTCCGTCCTGCTCCTGGCCACCATCTACCTGTCCCTGGCGGTGGTGGTGACGGGGAACTGGTTCTTCCACCTGCTGGGCCAGGTGCTGAAGCTGGAGGATCTGGTGGAGCGGTTCGGCGTGTGGCAGTGGATGAAGTACCTCCTGCTGCTGGGCATGGTGTTTTTGTTCATCCTGCTCCTGTACCGCTTCGCCGCCCCCCTGAACAAGCCCCGCCCCCCGGTGGTGCCGGGGGCCTTAGCCGCGTCGGCGGCGCTGGCGGCGGCGTCGGTGATCTTCTCCCTGCTGATGGGCAATTCCGCCCGGTACTCTTTGGTGTACGGCTCGCTGGCCTCGGTGATCCTCCTGCTGGTGTGGCTGTACCTGTGCGGCAATATCCTGATCATGGGCAACGTGCTGAACTACGTGCTGTTCACCCACCGAAAAGAAGCGCGGCGATAGGCGCGGGGGCTTGGGGCGGAGCGCAGGCAAAAGCCCAAGCCCCACGCGGCGGGGCCGGGTTTTGCCTGCGCCGCAGCGAAAGCGGCCCGGCCGCGCGCCCAACCGGAGCGTGACAGGCGGAAGCGTTCCGGCGCATAAAAATCCCCGCCCCCCGCCACACTAACCCCGTATAGCTTAGGCGGATTTCCCCGCCTGACCGGCGGGGAAATCCAGGTGATAAGGGGGGCACCGCTATGTGGCAGATCGGCGTTTGGGAGCGGGACGAGGGGCTGGCGGAGGGCGTGACCCGTCTGGCGGAGGGCCTGCCCGCCCTGGTGCGGGCCTGCCGGCACCCGGCTTTGCTGGCGGGGCTGGCCCTGGATCTGCTGGTGGTGTCGCCGGGGGCGTCGGGCTGGGCGGGGGCCGGGGCGCTGGCCTGCCGGACGGCCCTGCTCCCCGGCGGCTTCGCCGCCCTCACCCGGGCCCTCCCGGCGGACACCCTCATCAGCTACGGCCCCGCCCCCCGGAACACCCTCACCCTGTCCAGCCTGGA
>CASTQR010000254.1 GCA_949451265.1 uncultured Eubacteriales bacterium
GGACGATGTCCTCCAGCACCGCCGGGATGTTGATGCCCTGCTTGGCGGAGATCTCCGGCGCGTCCAGGGCGGGCAGGCCGATGATGTCCTCGATCTCGTGCTTCACCCGCTCCGGGTCGGCGGCGGGCAGGTCGATCTTGTTCAGCACCGGGCGGATCTCCAAGTCGTGGTCCAGGGCCAGATAGGTGTTGGCCAGGGTCTGGGCCTCCACCCCCTGGGCGGCGTCCACCACCAGCACCGCCCCCTCGCAGGCGGCCAGGGAGCGGCTGACCTCGTAGTTGAAGTCCACGTGGCCCGGGGTGTCGATGAGGTTGAGGCAGTAGGTCTCCCCGTCCTGGGCCTTGTAGTCCATGCGGACGGCCCGGGCCTTGATGGTGATGCCCCGCTCCCGCTCCAGGTCCATGTTGTCCAGCAGCTGGGAGGCCATCTGCCGCTGCTCCACCGCGCCGCAGATCTCAATCATCCGGTCGGACAGGGTGGACTTGCCGTGGTCGATGTGCGCAATAATGGAAAAGTTTCTGATTTTGGATTGATCTGTCATAGTGAAGCCCTCCGTATCAAATAGGCCCCCGTTGGGGACGTTTTGGGCGGCGTCAGCGGGGGCCGGATGGGCTCCCCCCCGCCTACTTCACGTTCTCCATATGGCCGGCCATCTCGCCGTTGAGCCGCTCCCCGCAGGTGTGGACGATTTGCAGCAGGGACTGGTAGGTGCCGGGGTACGCCTCCTTCATGGCGGCGTGATCCAGGGGCGGGAACTGGGCCCCCTTGCCGGGGCTGTTCAGGGCCTGGGCGTACTGGGCCTCGCTGAGAATCATGTCGGAGCGGGGCAGGCCCGCCACGAACCAGGCGTCGGGCACAGAGAAGATGTCCTCCTCCCCGTTGGGGCTGGACCGGTGCAGGTGCCGGAACAGGATGTACACGGTGGTGGACAGGTAGTTGGCCGCCGCCCGGATGGCGTTTTTGTTCCCCAGCTTGCTCAGCAGGTCGAACAGCAGCCCCACGGAGTTCACTACCAATTTCTTGGACAGGGTGGCCAGCACCGAGCCCCGCAGCACGTTGTCCCGCTCGTCGGACACGTCGTAGAGGGTGTCCGCGTCCAGGATGGTGGTGCCGTCCCGGCTGAGGGTGCGGCCCAGCAGGAAGTCGGCGGACACATTGTAGAAGTCGCAGGCCTTGCCCACAAAGACCAGGCCGGGCTCCCGGGCCCCGTTCTCGTAGTGGGACAGGAGGGCCTGGGAGATGCCCAGGGCCTTGGCGGCCTGCCGCTGGGAGATCCCCTTTTCCTGCCGCAGCAGGGACAGGGTGCGCGCGAAATCCGGATTTGTCATGTCTCTATTTCCCCCTCATGCAAGTCTCATAGAGGAAGGCTGGGCGGGTCCGGGCAGGTGGGCACAGCTCACGCGATTCCTCGTCATAGGGTCCGTCCGGCAGTCCCGGGCGGCGTCTTTGCCGGCTTTGTCCGATTAGTACGGCACGTTATAGTATAACCATTCGTCAACGGTTTGTAAAGCGGGTTTTCGGGAAAATTGGCGGCGGGGCATACGTGTAAAAATCTCCGCCCACCCCTTGCAAAACAAAGAGAAGGGTGGTACAGTATTTTTAGCGCGGCTTTCCGCCGCAATGGCAAATCCTGACTGGGAGGTAACAATATGTTCCGAAAACTCATTCAAAAGCTGAAGCACAACCCCAAGACCATCGTGTTCACCGAGGGCAGCGACCCCCGCATCCTGGAGGCGTCCGCCCGCCTGCTGTCCGGCACCTTCCTCACCCCCATCCTGGTGGGCAATAAGGAGGAGGTGCTGGCCGCCGCCGACAGGGAGTGCCTCAACGTCCAGAACGTCCAGGTGCTGGACCCCGCCACCTACGAGGGCATGGACGAGATGGTGGAGAAGATGGTGGAGCTGCGCAAGGGGAAGATGACCCCGGAGCAGTGCCGGGAGGCCCTCCAGAAGGGCAACTACTTCGGCACCATGCTGGTGGCCATGGGCAAGGCGGACTGCCTGCTGGGCGGCGCCACCTATTCCACCGCCGACACCGTGCGCCCCGCCCTCCAGCTGGTGAAAACCAAGCCGGGGAACAAGATCGTGTCCTCCTGCTTCATCCTGGTGCGGCCCTTCGCCACCGGCGGCAACCAGGTGCTGGCCATGGGCGACTGCGCCATCAACATCGACCCCAGCGAGGACGAGCTCATCGAGATCACCCAGGAGGTGGCCAAGTGCGCCCGGATCTTCGGCGTGGATCCCAAGGTGGCCATGCTGTCCTACTCCACCAATGGCTCCGGCAAGGGCCCCGCGGTGGACAAGATGCGCAACGCCACCAAGCGCCTCCAAGACATGATGCTGGACTTCCCCGTGGACGGCGAGCTCCAGTTCGATGCCGCCGTCAACCCCTCCGTGGGCCAGCTCAAGTTCCCCGGCTCCCCGGTGGCGGGCTACGCCAACACCTTCATCTTCCCGGAGATCACCGCCGGCAACATCGGCTACAAGATCGCCCAGCGCATGGGTAACTTCGACGCCTACGGCCCCATCCTGCTGGGCCTGAACGCCCCCATCAACGA
>CASTQR010000255.1 GCA_949451265.1 uncultured Eubacteriales bacterium
CGGCGGTGAACACGGGGCTCATCGACGTGCTGATGTTCAGCGTCAACCCCTGCTATGACCTCCAGCCCGCCAGCGAGGACGTGGAGGAGCTGTGGGCGGAGAAGAGCTACGCCCGGGAGCTGGTGAACATGGACCCGGCCCGGCAGACCCTCTACGAGACCTGCCAGCGGCTGGGGGTGGCGGTCACGGTGATGAAGGCCTTTGGCGGCGGCGATCTGCTGCGGGCGGATCTGAGTCCCGCCGGCAGGGCCCTCACCCCACTCCAGTGCCTCCACTACGCCCTGACCCGCCCGGCGGTGGCCTGCGTCATGTGCGGGGCCCGGTCCATGGAGGAGCTGCGGGCCGCCGTGGCCTACGAGACCGCGCCGGAGGAGGAGCGGGACTACGCCGCCGCCCTGGCGGCCCTGCCCCGGATCAGCTGGCAGGGCCATTGCATGTACTGCGGCCACTGCGCCCCCTGTCCCCAGGGCATCGACGTGGCGGCGGTGACCAAGCTGCTCAACCTGGTCCGGGCCCAGGGGGAGGTGCCGGAGACCGTGCGGGAGCACTACGCCGTTCTGCCCCACAAAGCCGGGGAGTGCGTCCGGTGCGGGGCCTGCGAGAGCCGGTGCCCCTTCGGCGTTGCGGCGGTGGAGAATATGGGCAAGGCGGCGGAGATTTTCGGCGCGTAGAAGGGAGGCCCTTATGACCATTGCGGAAGCCAGCAGGAAGTACGGCCTCACCGCCGACACCCTGCGCTACTACGAGCGCATCGGCCTGCTGCCCCCGGTCCCCCGGACCAAGGGGGGAATCCGGGACTACGACGAGGCCTCCTGCGGCTGGATTGAGCTGATGAAGTGCATGCGCTCCGCAGGGGTGCAGATTGAGGCGCTGATCGAGTACGTGGCCCTGTACCGCCAGGGGGAGGACACCGCCGGCCAGCGGCGGGCCATCCTGGTGGAGCAGCGGGACCAGATGGTGGCCCGGATGGAGGAGATGCAGCGTTCCCTGGACCGTCTGAACCGGAAAATCGAGGCCTATGACAACGGCTCCTGGCGGGGCGAGCCCGCCCGGGGGGCCTGCGGGCAGTGACTTAACCCCCAGGGAGCTGCAACTCCCTGGGGGTTCGTGCGTGGCTGAAGTTTAACTTTTATAAGTTGATTATACCACAGCCTCCAGCGATGCGCAAGAGGAATTTTGCGAAAGCAGACCTGCCATTGCCCGCCCCTCCCCCTGACAATCCCCGCCGGCGGCCTGTTTGGCGCGGCAGGGGCAGGCGGCCGCAGTCCATCGGCAAAAATTATTGACAAACAATAATTTTTGTGGTAAGATGGCCTTGGAATTATTGTAAAACAATAATTATTCGCTGTGCCTTTCCTCTGAGCAAGGCTACGATACGTATTCTTCTCTGGAGATATTTCTGTCCGTTGACCCAAATCCACCCAAAAACAGGAGGGACTGCTCATGAAAAAACGGGAAAACCAGGCCGCGCTGCTGCTGATCCTGACATCGGGAGCGGTGATGGCAGCGGCGCTGCCCCTGGAGGCCCTGCCCGCCTTTGGCAGGTGGCTGCGGGATCTCTCCCTCTCCGGCCCGGCCGGGAACCTGGCCGCCTGGGGGATCGCCCTGGCCCTGACGGCCCTGCCCGCCCTGGGCCTGCTGTGGCGGGGCCGCCGCCGGTGGGACTGGCTGCTGGCCCTGGCGGCGGGGGAGATCTTCGCGGGGGTGTTCTTCCTGGTGAACCCCACCCTGCTCCACCCCGGCATGGACAGCGAGGCGGTGGGGACCATGTGGGCCCTGGCAGCCGCCGGGAGCACAGCGGCCACTCTCCTGGCCTGGGCGGTACTGCGAGGCCTGGGGCAGCTGGAGCGGACAACCGGCCGGGCCATGGAGGGGCTGCTGCTGGGGGCCGCCTTGCTGCTGGGGTGGCTGGCGGCCTGGAGCCAGTGCGGGGACCTTGCCGCGGGGATCCGGGCCGCTGCGGAGAGCAACACCGCCCCGGGCCTTATCCTGTGGCCCACCTATCTGGTCCTGTGCCTGCTGGCGGCGGCGGATCTGATCCCGGAGCTGCTGGGGTGCGCGGCGCTGGTGTGGGGCGGCCGTCTGGCCCGGGCCATGGAGGAGGACCCCTTCGGCGAAGAGACGGTGGCCGAGGCCGGGCGGCTCAGCCGCCGGTGCGGACTGACGGCGTCGGCGTCGGTGCTGCTGTGCGCCGGGGGAAACCTGCTGCAAATGCTGTTCTTCTCCCAGCTCCGCGCCACCCATTTCCAGGTGGCCTTCCCCTTCTCCACGGTGCTGCTCGCAGCGGCCCTGGGCCTGCTGTGCCGCTACTTCCAGCGGGCCAAGGCGGTGAGCGACGACAACCAGACCATCATATGAGGGCGCGCCATGGCCATTACAGTACATCTGGACGAGCTGCTGCGGCAGCGGGGCATGACTGGCAAGGAGCTGTGCGCCAAGGTGGGGATCACGGAGGCCAACCTCTCCATCCTCCGCTCCGGCAAGGCCAACGGCGTGCGCTTTCACACCATCAACCGGATCTGCTACTACCTGGACTGCGGCGTGGGGGA
>CASTQR010000256.1 GCA_949451265.1 uncultured Eubacteriales bacterium
GACCAGATCATCCCGGAGGAGAAGCTGCCCCAGACCCTGACCTCCTACTCCCCCTGCTTCCGGAAGGAGAAGGGCTCCCACGGCATCGAGGAGCGGGGGGTGTACCGGATCCACCAGTTCGAGAAGCAGGAGATGATCGTGGTCTGCAAGCCGGAGGACTCCATGGACTGGTACGAGAAGATGTGGCGGTACTCCGTGGAGCTGTTCCGCTCCATGGATATCCCGGTGCGGCAACTGGAGTGCTGTTCCGGCGACCTGGCGGATCTGAAGGTGAAGTCCTGCGACATTGAGGCGTGGAGCCCCCGGCAGAAGAAGTATTTTGAGGTCTGTTCCTGCTCCAATTTGGGGGACGCCCAGGCCCGGCGGCTGAAGATGCGGGTGAAGGGGGAGGGCGGTTCCTATCTGCCCCACACCCTGAACAACACGGTGGCCGCGCCCCCCCGTATGCTCATCGCCCTGCTGGAGAACAACTTGCAGGCGGACGGATCGGTGAGGATCCCGGCGGCGCTCCGGCCCTACATGGGCGGGACGGAGGTGCTGATCCCGAAGCGTTGAGGGCCCGGCTATGTATCTGACGGTCCGGGGCCCTTTAGCGGGTTTGCTGTGCAGCACCATAATTTTAATAAGGAGAGATTCCCATGAAAGCAATTTGGAAAGTCCTTGGCCTCACCGCCCTGGCCGCCCTGGTCCCCGTCCGGTACAAGAAGGACGAGGAGACGGGCAAACAGACCTTCCAGTCCCTGCTGATCTCGGTGGATGTGGGCCCCGGCAAGGACGACATCCACACCGATATCGGCATCAGCCTGGGCGAGGGCCTGCTCACCGATCTGGGCCGGAAGGCCGTGGGGGCCGTCCGGGAGGCGGAGATGTTCACCGACGACCCCGCCGAGGCCGCAGTGGATGCCGACCTGGCCCAGGCCATCGCGGACGAGGCCCAAGCCGCGGCGGATGAAGCCCAGGCCATCGCCAACGACCTCCAGGCCGCCGCCGACGAGGCCCAGCAGGCGGCGGACGAGGCCCAGGCCGCCGAGGAAGCCCGCGCGGAGGCGGAGATGGAGGCGGACGCCGCCGACTTCGACCCGGAGTTTTAAGGGGAGGGGCCCATGAAGAAATTCTTTGGCGAGTTCAAGCGGTTCATCGCCCGGGGGAACGTGATGGACATGGCGGTGGGCGTCATCATCGGCGGGGCGTTTTCCGCCATCACCGCCTCCCTCATCAACGATATCATCATGCCCCTGCTGGGCATCTTCACCGGGAGCATCTCCTTCGCGGCGCTGTCCGTGGAGATCAACGGGGCGGTGATCTGCTACGGGAACTTTATCCAGGCCGTCCTGAATTTCCTGGTGATGGCCTTCGTGGTGTTCTGTCTGGTGAAGGGGCTGAACAGGCTCCACAGGAAAAAGGAGGAGGCGCCCCCTGCCCCGCCGGAACCCTCCAACGAGGAGAAGCTGCTGACCGAGATCCGGGATCTGCTGAGGGAGCAAAAGAATGGCTGACCAGACCAACAGGCCCCAGGAGGGCGGGTATACCCCCGCGTCCTTTGAGAAGCGGGCCGCCGCCTGGATGGGGATTGTATACACCCTCATGATGGGCTTTGTGATCACCTTCGCCCTGTACACCGGGGGGCGGGAGCTTCCGGGGACGTTTCCCCTGTTCCTGGTGCCGGTGTCGGTGACGCTGGCGGTGGTGCTCATACGGCGGATGAAGCTGGGAACCTGCCCCGGCGGTGCGCCCGGCGGGGTGCTGGGCGTGGCGCTGTGCCTCGCCGGGATCGTGCTGGGGCTGGGGCTGGGCGTGCCCGCCCTGCTGTCCGCCCTGGGGGTGTGAGTGTGGAAACGCTGATTGCCGACGGCCTGACCCGGCTGGGTCAGGCCGGACGCGTCCCGGAGGGGGCCCCTGCCCTGCTGGCCCGGTACGGGGCGCGGCTCATCGAGAAGAACAAGGTGATGAACCTCACCGCCATCACGGATCCGGGAGACGTGGCCACCCTGCATATGCTGGACTGCGCCGCCCTGCTGAACTGCGCCGGGTTTGAGGGGAAAACCCTCATCGACGTGGGCACCGGGGCGGGGTTTCCGGGGGCGCCGCTGGCGGTTTTGGTGCCGTCCTTAAAGGTTACCCTGCTGGACGCCCTGAACAAGCGGGTGGAGTGGCTGGGGGAGAGCTGTGAAGCGCTGGGCCTTGCCAACGCTTGCGCCATCCACGGGCGGGCGGAGGAGGCGGGGCGGGATCCGGCGCTGCGGGAGCGGTTCGACTTCGCAACGGCCCGGGCGGTGGCGGAGCTGCGGGTGCTGGCGGAGCTGTGCCTGCCCTTTGTGAAGGTGGGGGGCTGGTTTCTGGCCATGAAGGGGACGGACTGCGGGGAGGAGCTGGCACAGGCCCTGCCCGTCATCGAGGCCCTGGGGGGACGGGCGGCGGAGCCCTTTGATTACGCCATCCCCCACACGGAGGTCGTCCACCGGGTGGTGCGGATCGAAAAAGTTGGGCCCACCCCGTCTCAATACCCCCGGCGGTGGGCTAAAATACAGAAGGAGGGGCAGAAAAA
>CASTQR010000257.1 GCA_949451265.1 uncultured Eubacteriales bacterium
GGTGCCGTCCGCGGACTCGATGGCCAGGGCGTCGCTGAACTTCAGCCCCGCGCCGATGGCGTAGTTCCCGTTGATGATGGCGATATCCACGTCCTGGAGGGTGGTGGTCAGCAGCTTGGCCTCCAGCTCCTTGATGTCCAGGTTCTTGGGGTTCTCGGTGATGTCGGACACGGTGGGCTCCAGCCCGGAGCCGTCCTTCAGCTTGATGAGCCCCTGCTCCTGGAGCAGCAGCAGGGCCCGCCCGCCGTTGGTGGGGTCGTTGGGGATGGCCACCTGGGCCCCGTCCGCCAGGGCGTCCAGGCTGGCGGTCTTGCCGGCGTAGATGCCGAAGGGCTCGTAGTGCAGGCCGGCGGCGCTCACCAGGTGGGTGCCGTTGCTGGCGTTGAAGTCGTTCATGTAGGTGATGTGCTGGAAGTAGTTGGCATCCAGCTGGCCGTCCTCCACGTTGTTGTTGGGCAGCACGTAGTCATCGTAATTCACAATCTCCAGGGTGACGCCGTCCTTGGCCAGGATCTCCTTGGCCTTCTCCAGGATCTCGGCGTGGGGCGTGGGGGAGGCGCCCACCTTGAGGGTGGTGTTCTGCTTGCCGCCGCAGGCGGACAGCAGGGTCAGGCAGGTCACGCAGGCCAGCGCAAGGGCCAGAGCTTTCTTCTTCATGTCCGTATCTCCTTTTGCTTTGATATATGTGATCCGCGTTTCGCGGGATTCACCAGACCGGAGGGCACAAAAAAACGCCCCCGACAGAACTGTCAAGGACGAGAGCCTTCCCGGCTTCGTGGTACCACCTTGCTTCACCCATGCCTCGCGGCGCTGGGCCTTACCGGGTGCCAACACACCCTGGCGCTGTGACGGGCGCCCCCGTCGCGGCCTATGGTTGGACTGCAACTGTCGGCCGCGCGGCTCCGGGGCCATGTTCAGCGCGTCCCTCCGTGCCCGTTTCCAGCTTCCCGGGCTCTCTGTGCCGTGGTTTCGCGCTTACTCTCCCCATCATTGCCTTTGCGATGCTATGAAGTTTTGGAGCAGCCGCCCCGTCCGGGCGGGTTATGTCATAGTTTAACGCATCAAAGCGCCTTTGTCAAGTGGGCAGTTTGCACAGCAGGGCGGGACGACCCGGCCCGCCGTTGGCATAATTCACCAACCCGCGCCCCGCCGGAGCCGCCCCGCCCCAGAAATGAAGCCCTGTCTCAGCGCTTTTTCCCCTTTTTCTGCCCCGCGGCGATCCGCTTATCCATCCGGTTCACCAGGTGGGAGCCCGCCGACTGGAAGATCTGCACCAGAATGACGATGACGATCACCGCCCCGTAGATCACCAGGAACTGCTGGAGGGCCCAGCCCTTCATGAGGGCCATGGCCCCCAAACCGCCGCCGCCGATGGCCCCCGCCATGGCCCCGTACCCCAGGATGGTGATGAAGGCGGTGATAAAGCCGGACAGCAGGGAGGGCAGGCTCTCCGGCAGCATCACCTTCCACACGATCTGGAGGGTGGAGCAGCCCATGGACTGGGCGGCTTCAATCAGGCCCTTGTCCATCTCCCGGATGGAGGACTCCACCAGACGGGCGGCGAAGGGGAAAGCCGCCACGGTGAGGGGCACCAGGATCCCCGGCGTACCGATGGTGGTGCCCAGGATGATCCGGGACAGGGGCATCACCAGCACCATGAGGATGAGGAAGGGGACGGAGCGCAGCAGGTTGACAATGACGTTCAGCGCCTGCATGAGGGGGGCGGGAAGGGGGCGTATGCCGTCCCTGGCCCCCACCACCAGCAGCACCCCCAGGGGCAGGCCGATGAGGTAGGCGAACACGCTGGCGATCACCGTGGAATAAATCGTCTCCCAGATGGCGAAGGGGATATTCCGGATCAGAAAATCCACCTGGGCCGCCGCCTTGGGGTCGCTCAGGAAGTCAAGCATGGTAGTCCCGCACCTCCTCCATGGTCACGTTGGGCTGGTTCCTGATGTAGGCGATGGCCTTTTCGGCCTCCAGCCGATCCTCCGGCAGGCCCAGCAGCATGGTGCCGAAGGCCTGGCCGTTCACGTTCCGGGTGTCCGCGCCCAGGATGTTCACCTTCACCCCGCAGTCGATGGCAAGGGAGGCGATGAGGGGTTCGTAGCTGGAGCCGCCGTTGAAGGCGATGCGGATCACGTTGGCGGCGGGGAGCTGGGTTATATGTACCCCGTCGGGGTAGACTAAGCGGCGGCCCGCCTCGGTCCGGGGGTTGGAAAAGACCTCCTCCACCGTGCCCGTCTCCATCACCTTCCCGTGGTCTAAGATCGCCACGTGGGTGCAGATCTCCTCCACCACCGCCATCTCGTGGGTGATCACCACCACCGTGATGCCCAGCCGCTTGTTGATGTCCTTGATGAGCCGGAGGATGTCCCGGGTGGTCTTGGGATCCAGGGCGGAGGTGGCCTCGTCGCACAGCAGGATCTTGGGGTCGGAGGCCAGGGCCCGGGCGATGGCGATCCGCTGCTTCTGCCCGCCGGAGAGCTGGGCGGGGTAGGCGTCCGCCTTGTCGGGCA
>CASTQR010000258.1 GCA_949451265.1 uncultured Eubacteriales bacterium
TGGCTGGAGGTGGACGGGCAGAAGGTGGCGGTGGTGCAGGGGTACTCCTGCAAGGCCAGCCGCACCTCCATGACCGTGGAGGCCTTCGGGGAGGATCAGCCGGTGGCCACGGTGCAGGGGCCCCAGAGCTATGTGATCCAGCTGTCCCGGCTGTACGCCACCGACCAGGCGCTGGCGGACGGGCTGAACTTCTATGAGCTGAAAAACTTCTCCCTGGTGATCTGCAAGCCCGACCGGAAGGTGATCTTCTCTGACTGCCAGTGGAGCGGCATCGAGGAGGACGCTCAGCTGGGCAAGACGGTGGTGGAGAAGCTTACCCTGGTGGCCCGGAGCCGGATGGAGACGGCGGCGTGATGGACGGCGGGGCCTGGATAGGGCAGGAGCGGCTGGAGATCCCCGAGGGGGAGCTGCGGCTGCTGTCCGCCCGGGAGGTGCTGGACGCCCGCCGGGAGGGGGACGCTCTGGCCGGGGACGGAGGCGGGCGGGCGCTGTGCCGCAACGCCTGCCTCCTGGCCCGGGCCCTGGAGCGGGAAGGGCGGCCTGTGTTTGACAGCGGGCGGGCCGTGCTGGACGGGCTGCGGGTGGAGGACATCGCGCGGCTGGCGGACGCCTGGGGGGCGTGGAACCGGGAGATGGATCCGGCGCCGCCGGAGCGGAAGGGCCCGGCGGTGGACTGGGCGGCGGCGGTGCTGGGCGAGGAGGAAACGCGGCCTGCTCCGGATGGGGCGGGGGAGGCATCCCGCCTGGCGCCGGCCCGGATGGACCGGGCGGAGCGTAAGGAGCAGGCGGAGAAGCTGCCGGACGCGGGGCTGGACGGCTGGACGGACGAGCTGCCGGAACGGGGCGGGGAGACGGACTGGGCTGAGGTTCGGGCGGACGGGGACGGCGTGGAATGGACGGCGGAGGCTGAGCCGGGGACGGGGCGGACAGTCTGGACGCTGGGGACGGCGGAACGGGGCCGGACAGCGGGCGGCGGGCCGGAGGCTGTGGAGACGGACAGCGGGGCTTTGCCGGGAATGAGCCGGGAGGCCGGGACGGCCAGGGAGAAGCTGCCGGGTGTGGACTGGGACGGCGGGACGGGTTCGGCGGAGCTGCACCGGGGGGCGGCGGAGGGGGCGCGGGCCCCCGCGCCGCTGCCGGTTCCGGAACCGGTGAGCCGGATGGCGCTGGAACGGGAGGGCGGAAGCCCGCCGGGGCTGACGGTGGAGGAGCTGGACCGGGCCGTCAGGCGGGACAGCAGGAGATATGACGGCGGGATGTCGATTTTTTGAAAGAAGCGCGGAGCCGTCGTGAGCAGCGGGCTAAGACCGAAGCGCGGCGAACTGGCCGGAGCCGCCAAAGGCGGCGCAGGACAGTTTGCGGAGCCGGAGGGCTTAGAACCGCGTCGCGAACAGGCGAAGCGTGACAATGAGAGGGGAGGACGGAGTTGGATGATTCTTTCCCCGATGCGGTTTAAGAATTTTGTTTGGCCCCATAACCCACGGGTGTATTCCATCACCTATGAGCGGAAGCTGGCGGCGCATAAGATCCCCTTCGGGCGGCACTATTTGCAGAGCCTGGGGCAGACCAGGCGGGTGCTCCGGGGGGAGGGGGAGTTTGTGGGCGAGGGGGCCTACGACACGTTTAAGGCGCTGGCCAACGTGTTTTACGAGGAGGCGCCGGGGGTGCTGGTGCACCCGGTCTGGATGACCACCACGGCCTGGTTCGCGGGGCTGGAGCTGCGGCAGGAGCCCAGGAGGGACTATGTGGCCTACGCCTTCGAGTTCTGGGAGGTGGTGGACGGCGGGAACACCGGGGAGCTGGAGCGGCGGACGGCGGCGAAGCCGGGGCCGGGAAGCGGGACGGAAAACGGCGCGGCGGAGGTCGGGCAGGCGGGCGTGTGGCACACCGTCGTCCGGGGGGACACCCTGTGGGGGCTGTCCCGGCGGTACGGGGTGGCGCTGAACCGGATCATTGAGCTGAACCCCCAGATCCGCAACCCCAACCTGATCTATCCGGGGCAGAGGGTGAGGATTTCATGATGGAGTGCTGGATCAAATCGGGGGACGGGCAGGAGTGGAAGCTGCCCACCGCCGTGAGCTGGGTGTTCCGGTACGGGACGGATACGCCCTGCGACAGCTTTTCCCTGCGGTGCGTGTGGGAGCGGGGGCAGGAACGGGTGCTGTCCGGCGCCTGCCGGTTCTTCGCGGACTGGGAGGGGGAGCGGGTGTTCACCGGGGTGGTGGACGAGTTCGGCGTGGTGTGCGGCGGGGGCGGGCTGATCCTGGAGCTGGAGGGCCGGGGGATGGCGGCGCTGCTGCTGGACAACGAGGCCATGCCGGCGGAGTACCAGCGGTGCACCCGGGCCGACCTCATCGCCAACCACGTGGCCCCCTACGGGGTGGAGTGCGTGGGGGGCGGGGGGCTGGCCCCCGTGGCCGGGTTCTCCGTGGACAGCGGCGAGAGCGAGTGGAGCGTGGTGCGGCGGTTCGCCTGCTACTACGGCGGGGTGACGC
>CASTQR010000259.1 GCA_949451265.1 uncultured Eubacteriales bacterium
GTCACCCCCGGCACCGCCATGGACGACGTGATGCTGGACGAGGGGCGCAACAACTACATCTGCGCAGTCTACCAGGACAGCGCCGGGGCCGCCCTGGCCCGGTGCGACCTGTCCACCGGGCAGTTCTCCGCCACCCCCTTCCTGGGGAAGGGCTTCCTGCCCCATCTGCTGAACGCCCTGGCCGCCTGCCCGCCCAGCGAGGCCCTGCTGTCCGACGCCGCCGCCTCCAATCCGGATCTCACTGTCTTTTTGAAGGAGCGGCTGGGGTGCCTGTGGCAGCGGGGAGAGGAGGTGCGCTTCCGGCCCGCCCAGGCGGCGGATGCCCTGTGCTCCTGCGGCCTGCGGGGGGAGGGCGAGCCCCTCCCGGAGGAGGACGGCCCCCGTATGTGTTTACAGGCCTCCGGGGCGCTGGCGGCCTACCTGTCCGAGACGCAGAAAACCAGCCTGGGCCACCTGAACCCGGTGGAGCTGGAGAGTGAGGCGGGCCAGGACTACATGGAGCTGGACCTCACCGCCCGGAACACCCTGGAGCTGACGGAGACCTTCCGGGGGAAGGACAAGAAGGGCTCCCTGCTGTGGGTGCTGGACAAGACGAAAACCCCCATGGGCCACCGGATGATCCGGTCCTGGATCGAACAGCCCCTCCTCTCCCCCGCCGCCATCGCCAAGCGGCAGGATCAGGTGGCCGCCCTCCTGGGGGACGCGGTGGCCCGTGAGGAGCTGATCCGCGCGCTCCGACGGGTGCCCGACCTGGAACGGCTCATTGGCAAGGTGGTGTACGGATCCGCCAACGCCCGGGATATGCTGCTGCTGGGCGCGGGGCTGTCCGTCCTGCCGGAGCTGGCCCAGCGGGTGGGGGAGCTGTCCAGCCCCGCCCTGGCCCCGCTGGCGGAGGGGCTGCTGGGGCTGGAGGAGCTGCAAGCCCTCCTGCTGTCCGCCATCCGGGAGGACGATGAGAAAAACCGCCTGCCCCTCACCATCCGGGAGGGGAATTTCATCCGGACAGGCTATAACCAGGAGGTGGACCACCTCCGGGACATTCTGAACCACGGGGCGGACATGGTGGCCGCCCTGGAGGGCCGGGAGAAGGAGCGCACCGGGATCAAGAGTTTGAAGGTGCGGTATAATAAGGTGTTCGGCTACTACATCGAGGTGTCCAAGAGCTATTACAGCCTGGTGCCGGAGGACTACATCCGCAAGCAGACCCTGGTGAACTGTGAGCGGTTCTTTACCCAGGAGCTGAAGGATCTGGAAAGCGAGATCCTGTCCGCCCAGAGCCGGGTCACCGCTTTGGAGTACCAGCTGTTCCGGGAGCTGCGGGAGGCCGCCTCCGCCCAGGTGCGCCAGGTGCAGGAGGCCGCGGCCTGCGCGGCCCAGCTGGACGTGCTGGCCTCCTTCGCCGCCGCCGCGGCCCAGGGGGGGTACTGCCGCCCGGAGGTGGATTTGAGCGGCGTGATCGACATCAAAGAGGGCCGGCATCCCGTGGTGGAGCGGATGCTGACCGATTCCCTGTTCGTGCCCAACGACACCCGGATGGACGGGAACAGCCACCGCCTGTCCATCATCACCGGGCCCAATATGGCGGGCAAGTCCACCTATATGCGGCAGGTGGCGCTGATCGTGCTGATGGCCCAGATGGGCTCCTTTGTGCCTGCCCGATCCGCCCGGATCGGGATCGTAGACCGGGTATTTACCCGGATCGGGGCCTCCGACGATCTGGCGGCGGGACAGTCCACCTTCATGGTGGAAATGACAGAGGTGGCGGCCATGCTGAAAAACGCCACCCCTAAGTCCCTGCTGATCCTGGACGAGATCGGCCGGGGCACGTCCACCTACGACGGTATGTCCATCGCCCGGGCGGTGCTGGAGCACTGCGCGGACAAAAAGCGTTTGGGGGCCAAGACCCTGTTCGCTACCCACTATCACGAGCTCACCGAGGTGGAGCAGTCCATTGAGGGGGTGGAGAACTACCACATCTCCGCCAAAAAGCGGGGGGACGGCATTGTGTTCCTGCGGAAGATCGTCCCCGGCGGGGCGGATCAGAGCTACGGCGTGGAGGTGGCCAAGCTGGCCGGGGTGCCCGACCGGGTGGTGAACCGGGCCAGGGAGATCCTGGACGAGCTGGAGCGCCAGGGCGGGGCGGCCCCCGCCCCACGGACGGCCGCGGAGCCAGCGGACGATCAGGTGTCCCTGGGCGACATGGCGGGGGCGGCGGTGCTGGACGAACTGCGGAAGGCAGCCGTGGACACGCTGACGCCCATTGAGGCGCTGAACCTGCTGTACCAGTTGAAGCAGAGGCTTTAAGAATAGCATACAGAGGTGGTTGAGGTGAAGCTCTGCATTGTGTTTGGCGGGATGATCAAAGCATAACAACTATTTGGAGCTTCCTGTATACTTCAAAGCGGGGAGTTGACAAAAAAAGATACCTCAGGTAGATTTGAATTCTTACTGACCTGACCGTTAGTAAAATTCAAAACCAAGAGAGGTATCTAAG
>CASTQR010000260.1 GCA_949451265.1 uncultured Eubacteriales bacterium
GGGTGGTGATTCCCAAGGAGATCCGGCGCACTATGCGTATTCGGGAGGGCGACCCCTTGGAGATCTACACCGACCGGGAGGGCGGCGTCATTTTCAAAAAATACTCTCAGCTTGGCGACGTGTCCGACTTCGCCGCCCAGCTCTGCGACACCATCAGCCGGGTGGCGGGCCTGCCCGCCGTCATCACCGACCGGGACAGCGTCATCGCAGGCGGCGGCGTCCCCCGCCGGGAGGTGGTGGACAAGCGGGTCTCCCCCCAGCTGGAGCAGGTGATGGAGGAGCGCCGGGGCATCCAGGCGGACCAGCCCATGCCCCTGTGCGACGGCAGCGAGAAGTACCGCGTCCTCATCGCCGTGCCCATCCTGTCCGAGGGGGACGTGCTGGGCTGCGTGGCCTTCGTCAGCGACGGGGACGCCCCCGCCCTGGGCGATGTGGAGCTGAAGCTGGCCCAGACGGTGGCCGGCTTTCTGGGCCGCCACATGGAGGCTTGAGCTGCTGCGCCCCGCTCCGGTATAAGCCGGGGCGGGGCGTTTTTCTGCCCTGAAACGCCGGAAACTGCCGGAGCGCGGCAGCCCGCTCTTGCGTCCCGGCCCGCCCGGTGGTATAATCAGGAAAAAAGGAGGCGCCGTGGGCAGCAGAGACGGCGGCCCCACAGAAAGGGAGAGCCGTATGTCGCACAACAGCTGGGATCGGTACTACCCCCGCCCGCAGCTCCGGCGGGACAGCTTTTTCCCCCTAAACCAGGGCTGGACATTGAACGGCAGGCCCATCCAGATCCCCTGGCCCCCCCAGGCCCCCCTGTCCGGCTATGAGGGGGAAATGGGGGACATCCTGCGCTACCGGACCGCCTTCACCCTGCCGGAGGGCTTCGCTGGCCCAAGCCACCGGGTGCTGCTCCACTTCGGGGCGGTGGACCAGGTGGCGGAGGTGTGGGTGAACGGCAAAAGCGTGATCCGCCACGAGGGAGGCTACCTGCCCTTTTCCACCGATATTACCGCCGCCCTTCTCCCCGGGGAGAACCGGCTGGAGGTCAAGGCGGTGGACACCCTCTCCCGCGACTACCCCTACGGCAAGCAGCACAAGCGGCCCCATGGGATGTGGTATACCCCCGTGTCCGGCATCTGGCAGCCCGTGTGGCTGGAGGCCGTGCCGGAGCGGGGGGCGGTGTCCGCCCTGCGCCTCACCCCGGATCTCACCGGGGTCAGCGTGGAGGTGGAGGCAGACGGGGCGGAGTTCACCGTCAGCGTCCCCCTGGGGGAGGGGCGGTACGTCACCGCCCGGGGGGTGGGGGGGCCCCTCCGCCTGGACATACCTGATCCCCATCTGTGGAGCCCGGACGACCCGCACCTGTACCCCCTCACCGTCACCACCGAAACCGACCGGGTGGAGAGCTGCTTCGCCCTGCGCACCGTGACCACCCGGGAGATCGGCGGACACACCCGCCTGTGCCTGAACGGGGAGCCCATCTTCCTCCACGGGGTGCTGGATCAGGGCTACTTCGAGGATGGCCTGTTCCTCCCGGCGGAGCCGGAGGAGTACGAGCGGGACATCCTGCGCATGAAGGAGCTGGGCTTCAACACCCTGCGCAAGCACGTCAAGGTGGAGCCGGAGGCGTTCTACCACGCCTGTGACCGCCTGGGGATGCTGGTGATCCAGGACATGGTAAACTCCGGCGGTTACGACTACCTGCGGGACACGGTGATCCCCACATTCCTGAGCAAACAGCGGAACGACCTGGGCGGCGGCGGCAACGAGAAACGCAAAGCCTTTTTCGAGCGCCACTGTCTGGACACCATCGCCCACCTGCGCAGCCACCCCAGCATCGTGGGCTGGACGATTTTCAACGAGGGCTGGGGCCAGTACGACTCCGACCGTATTTACCGTCTGCTGAAA
Organism: uncultured Eubacteriales bacterium; assembly: GCA_949451265.1. The sequence continues at coordinate 1,894 of CASTQR010000260.1, forward strand.
GCCTCCGACCCCGCCCGCTTTTTCATCAGCACCTCCGGCTGGTTCGCCCAGGCGGAGGGGGATGCCCAGAGCGAACACGTCTATTTCAGCAGCCGGGTGCTGGAGGGGACGAAGCCGGGGAAATTCCTGTTCCTCAGCGAGTGCGGCGGCTTCTCCTACCGGGTGGAGGGCCACGCGGCCCAGGACCGGAAAAACTACGGCTACGGCGAACAGGCCCGCACCTCCGGGGAGCTGACCGGCCGGATCCAGTGCCTGTACGACGACATGGTGCTGCCCTCCCTCCCCAACGGCCTGTGCGGCTGTATCTACACCCAGCTCAGCGACGTGGAGGGGGAGACCAACGGCCTGTATACCTACGATAGGCAGGTGCGCAAGGTGTCGGTTGGGGCCATGCTGGACGTGGCCCAACGGCTGGAGGAGGCCCTGGCGGACGCGGTGAAAAACGGTTGACATGGGGCAAAAACGTGATATACTCTCCTTTGGAAGCGCCAAGGCGCAAGCTATCATATATAATGTATAAGGAGTGTTTCAGCCATGGATAAAAAGGTTGCCGCCCTGCTGAACGAGCAGATCAATAAGGAGCTGTATTCCGCCTACCT
>CASTQR010000261.1 GCA_949451265.1 uncultured Eubacteriales bacterium
CTGCGGCCTCTTGACCCCCAGTCAAGCGCGATACCAAACTTCGCCACACCCGGATATTTCATTCACCCTGTGAACTTCAAGTATATTACCACACTCCCCGCAAAAAATCAAGAGGGAAATGAAAGTTTTTTCGCGTATTTTTACCTGCCGCCAAAACGCAAAAATTGGAGCAGCCCACCGCAGGGGGGCGGTGGGCTGCTGCCGGTCGATTCAAGAAAAGAGAGAGGGAGGAGTTGTCATTGCATCTGACAGTGTTAAGGATACCATATCCCAGTCTGAAGTGGTGTATAGACTTTGAAATATCTTTGAACAATTTGTAAAGCTCAAACCGAGTCCACCCCCGGCGGTGGTTCCCCGTCCTCCAACGGCGGGGCCGACCGGAGCAGCTCCAGCGCCCGCAGGGCGGCGGGGAAATCCCCCGCCGGCACCCACACCCGGCCCCGGGGCAGACGGGCCGGCACACGGGTGTCCTCCCGCCCCGGCTCAGAGCAGGGTGATAAAATCGCTGTTGGCATAGCCCTCTGCGCCGTCAAAGGACACCAGATACCACCCCTCCCATTGGTTGAGGATGGTGAGCCGCGCCCCGTCATAGGCCTTGGCGATCACCGGGGCGGAGGTGGACGGCCGTGCCCGGATGTTCAGATAGCCCCAGTCCACGTCCACCACGCCCTGCCGGGGGGAACCCCCGGGGGCCAGAAATGGGATGCCGAAATACTCGGTAAGGGCCAGCACAATGGTGCGGGCGATCTGGTTCAGATTGTTCTTGATCCAGGCGGCATCGTCCTCATTGTCGTGGTAGCCCAGCTCAATGAACACCGATGGAGCCCTGGGCTGGCGCACCTCGCCAATGGAGGTGGTAGCCTCTGCCCGCACCCGGTTGGGAAGGGGATAGATGGCTTTTAGATTATCCGCCATGATCTCCGCCGCCCGCCTGCCGTTGGTGCTGCCGGGATAGTAGAACACGATAATCCCCCGCGTCCGTCCGTAATTGCTGGGGGCGGACGCGTTGGAGTGCAGGGCCAGGTGCAGATCATAAGTACCGGCGTTGGAGGCCCGGATGGAGGACACGGCGGTCATGTCCGGGGTATTGCGCACGTAGCGGATGCCCGATGCGTCCAGATAGGGGATCATGGCGTCAGCCAGCCGGTTCATCCACTCCTCCTCGCTGCCTCCGTTGACATAAATGTTGGATTCCTGCGTAGATGGGGACAAAAATATGACAGGCATAAGGAAACCCTCCTTTGCCCCATCCTATGCGCCCCCGCCCCTCCGTGTCACAGCACCGCCGCCGTCCAATAATGCTGCCCGAACAGATCCGTAAAGCGGTAGGTGGCCCGGGTCGTCCCGTCCAGCGGCACATCGCTGACCATCAGCCCGTCCTCCCCCACCGTCACCGGATCGCCCAGCAGGTAGCTGTCCTGATACTCCCCCGCGTAGCTGTAGTAGTCGCACAAAAATTCCAGGGTGTCCCCGGGCAGAAGCTCCGGCTGGCTCTTAGCCACCGTGTCCGTCTCCCCCTCCGGGTACACAGCCCGCACCCCCGCCACATACCCGCCGGGATGTTCGTTGTCGAAGGCGAGGATCAGCTCCGCCCGCGCCCCGTTGTGAAGCACCGGCACCCGGCCCGTAATGGTATAGCTCTCCCCATCGTCCACCGTGGCGGTGTGGTAGTAGGCCACCGGCTGTCCATTAACGGCAAGCCAAGCGCCATCGTTCACCCCCAGCAGCCCGCCTTCCTCATCGAACTGGAACACATTATCCAGCCCCAGGTCGATATAGCCCTCCCCGTCATCATAAAACAGGTTGAGCTCCAGCTCCTGCACCAGCCCCCACTGTTCTTCCGTAAGCCGGATCACGGGCGTCCCGCCCGCCCCCTCCTGCCACAGCAGGGCCTCCGCCGGGAAGCGGTGCTCCGTCACAAACTCCACCAGCTCATCATCCCCCAGGGCCCGGTCGCTGAGGAAGTCCGCGTTCTCCCCGTCCAGCCCCTGGAACCGCCCGAAGGAGCCCCCAAGCAGCTCACCCAGCAGGGCGGAGATCTGATCCGCCCCACCGCTGGATCCGCCCAGCTGCCCCAGCAAAGAGGGCAGCGGGGACGCCGTCCCGCCGGAGGCCGCCTGACCACTGACCTCCAGGCTTGCAAACTGCCGGATGCACTGGATATACCCCTTGTCCATGCCGATCTCCCCGAAGGTAGAAGCTGCCTTGTCCACCCCGGAGGACTTCCGGTAGGGGAAGTAGATGGACAGCCCGTAGGCGTTGGTCATGTTGGAGGACGTGCGGTTATACTTCACCGCCCCCAGCAGCGCCTTGGACAGCGCCTCCCCCTCCTTCGTCCCCAGGTTCTTCGCCAAATGCACCAGATCCACCTGATCGATCCTGCTGGACTGGGCAAACTCCCGGGCCCCGCTCCGGGCGTTGGAGGAGCTCCCGCTGGTGCTCCAGCGCATCAAGGCCGGGGACGCTTTGGGACAAA
>CASTQR010000262.1 GCA_949451265.1 uncultured Eubacteriales bacterium
GATGATAGGTGCCGCCCATTTGCTCAAATGTGCATTTCTCCACGACATTTACCTCCAAAGTGTTGAATATCCCTGCAATTCAATCACATTCGGCTGTCTTGACAAAAGTGTTGGGGGACACTTCCTTACGAAGTGTCCCCCAATCAGGGTTTGTTTTCTTTTATTTTATTTGAACCCGTCGTCCCGCCAGCCACGTCCGCAGCAGGTATACCGCCTCCGGCGACAGTAGCAGCAGGGCGGGCAGGTTCACCGCCAGCAGCAGGCCGTTGAACACGTCCACCAGCTGCCATACCGCCGTCACATCCCCCACCGCTCCCAGGATCACACAGGCCGGGAAGGCCAGGCGGTACAGCCCCAGGGCCAGCCGGGAGCTGGTGATCGTCTCCAACCCCCGCCGCCCGTAGTACCCCGCCCCCACCAGTGAGGTGAAGGCGAACAGGATCAGGCTCACCGACACGATCCACTCCCCCGCCTCCCCGAACAGGGTGGCGAAGCCCGCCACCGTCAGCGGCGCGCCCACCATGCTCTCCGGCACTGCGCCGGACTCCACCAGGGGGAGCATTTGGGCGGCGTCGTACACGCCGGAGGTGAGGATCACCAGGGCGGTGACGGTGCAGATGATCATGGTGGCGAAGAACACCTCGAAGATGCCCCACATCCCCTGCTCCGCCGGTTCGTCCACGTCGGCGCAGGCGTGGGCAATGGCGGACATCCCCAGACCCGCCTCGTTGGTAAAGATCCCCCGAGCCGCGCCGTACCGCAGGGCCATCCCCATGGCGTAGCCCCCCGCCGCCGCCCGGGGGGCGAAAGCGTAAGCGAAGATCTGCCGGAACGCCTCCGGCACCGCCTGCCAGTGGGCGGCGATCACCGCCAGCCCGCCCCCCACGAACAAAAGGGCCATAGCTGGCACCAGCAGCTCACACAGCTTACCGATCCGCTTGATCCCCCCCGCCAGCACCAGGGCGGTGACCGCCGCCAGCACCACGCCCACCGCCCGGCGATCCAACCCCCCGGCGGCAGACAGAGACGAGGCGATGGAGTTGGCCTGGGCCAGATTGCCCCCTGCCAGCGTCTCCGCCACGCAGAACAGGGCGAACAGCTTGCCCAGCCCCGGCAGGCGCAGGCCGTTTTTCATGTACTCCATGGGCCCGCCACGCCAGCGGCCGTCTGGGCCCTTCTCCCGGTGGCGCACCGCCAGGGTTTTCTCCCCGCAGCTCACCGCCATGCCCAGCAGGGCGGAAATCCACATCCAGAACACCGAGCCCGGCCCGCCGTACACGATGGCCGCCGCCACCCCGGCGATGGAGCCGGTGCCGATGGTGGCAGCCAGGGCGGTGGACAGGGCCTGGAACTGAGTGACCCCCCTCCCCTCCCCCGCCGCCTTTTTCCGGCGGAGCAGGGATCCAACGGTGGTTTTCCACCAGACAGGCAGTCCAAAGATCGGGAAGAAGCCCATGGCAAAGGAATACCACAGCCCCACCAGCAAAAAGGCCGCCAGCAGCGGCCCGCCCCACAGAAAATCGCCCAATTGCGCGAAAAAAGCCATGTCCGCATCCCTCCTGTTGGAAGGTATGCGGACATGGCTTGGGTTATGCGGGACAGCCTATTCCTCCCAGGGCACGGCCTCCTCTGGATCCTGCGTCCTTTCGCGCCGATCCAGCCAGCCGGGGCGCTTCCACAGCTTCAGCCGGGACGCCTGGTCGGGCAGGAAGCCCATGCGGTGGAGGATGGGCAGCAGGGCACCGAACAGAAACACCAGCAGGGCCACCTGCACCGGCAGCATAATGGCGTTCTTGATGGCGCTGGCCCCTACAATGGCCCAGTAGCCCTTGCTGGAGTAGAACAGGTAGGTGCCCAGCCCGCCCAGGAACACGTTTTGCAAATTGGTGGCCAGCTTGGCCAGGAACACCCGCAGCACCGTCACCTCCGCCCGATAGAAGAACAGGGCGTAGGTGAACACTCCCAGGACGGTGGTGAGGATGTAGAAGGGGTTATACCCCCCACTGGCCCCGCCGGGCTGCATGAGATAGCCCACCGTGTCCTCCACCACGCCGAACAGCAGGGCATTTACCGGCCCCCCCACCAGGGCGCACAGCGCCCGGGCCAGGAAGCCCCAGGTGACCTTGATGTTGTTCACCACGGGGAGGGAGTCCAGCCGGGCCAGGGCCACGCAGGCCGCCACCATCAAGGCGGAAAATACCAGGGTGCGCAGCTTTTTGGCGTCCCGGACGGCGTACTGCCAGTAGGCGCGGGAAAAGGGCGTTTTGAACAACTGCATGAAAAAAGACCTCCTTTTTAGTTCGGCAGCACCCAAAACGGGTATGCCGCACAAAGGAAGCCCAAAGGGCGCGATTCCGCCATGCGGCAGCGGGATGCGGAGGGCGCACTGCAAGCCTCGCGGCTTTTCGTCCGGCGGACAACTCCCCGTCCCGCCGGCACTTGTACACACGCGCTCCTACTCTGCCTGTTGG
>CASTQR010000263.1 GCA_949451265.1 uncultured Eubacteriales bacterium
ATCTGAAGGGCACCGCCATCGAGGCCGAGCTGAACACCGACGCCTACAACCTCTACGATGAGACCGGCAAGCTGGTGTCCATCGGCTACTGCTACGAGTGCTACGGCATCATCGTCAACCCCGACCTGGTGGAGCAGGCCGGCCACAAGGTGGAGGACATCAAGAACTTTGACACCCTCAAGACCGTGGTGGAGGACATCCACGCCCGGGCCGCCGAGCTGGGCTTCGACGCCTTCACCTCCTGCGACATGGACGGCAACTCCTCCTGGCGCTTCACCGGCCACATGGCCAACCTGGAGTACTTCTATGAGCAGAAGGACGATCCCTGGACCGAGTGCCCCCCCTCCCTCACCGGCGCGTATATGGAGAACTTCAAGAACCTGTACGACCTGTGCATCAACAACAGCCTGACCTCCCCCAAGGAGCTGGCCACCGGCGGGCATGACGCCGCCCAGGAGTTCATGGACGGCAAGGCCGCCTTCACCGTCCAGGGCTCCTGGGAGTTCGCCAAGTACTCCGAGAAGGTGCCCAACGCCACCATGATCCCCTACTACTGCGGCGTGTCCGGCGAGGAGAAGGCCGGCCTGAACTGCGGCACCGAGAACTGCTGGGCCATCAACTCCAAGGTGTCCGAGGCCGACCAGAAGGCCACCATGGACTTCATGGTGTGGCTGGTGTCCGACCCCGACGCCTCCGCCAAGATGGTGGCCGAGCTGGGCATCCTGCCCTACAAGAACGCCCCCGAGTCCACCAACGGCTTCCTGAAGGACGCCGCCGACTACACCGCCGCCGGCAACTACGTGATGCCCTGGGTCACCAACTACCAGCCCAACGTGGACGCCTACCGCGCCACCCTGGTCGCCGCCCTGAACCAGTATAACGCCGACCAGTCCGAGGCCAACTGGGCCACCGTCAAGACCGCCTTCGTGGAGGGCTGGGCCCAGCAGTACCAGGCCGTCAACGGCTGATTCCCCGCACATTCCAATCTGACGCTTTGACGCTGAAGCCGGGGCGGGCGCATCGCCCGCCCCGGCTTTTCTGCCCCCGTCCGTATGCAGGGGCGGACATTGTCCGCCCGCATGACCTCCCCCGCCTCCGGCGGGCGCACGATGTGCGCCCCTGCAAAACTTCAAGAGGAGCTGATATCTTGAAAAAGCACACCAACAACAACTCCCTCCGGCGCTCCACCCGGAAGTGGTTCCCGCTGTTCCTGGGCCCCGTGGTGATCGCCTTCTGCATCGGCTTTGTCTGGCCCTTCCTCCAGGGCATCTGGCTGTCCCTGTGCCAGTTCAAAACCATCTCCGATGCCAAGTTCATCGGCTTCGGCAACTACGCCCGGACCTTCCAGGACCCCTCCTTCCGCCACGCCTTCTGGTATACCGCCATGTTCGCCGTGGTGTCCCTGGTGCTGATCAACGTGCTGGCCTTCACCGTGGCCTACGTCCTCACCCAGGGGATCAAGGGCAGCAACCTGTTCCGCACCGTGTTCTTCATGCCCAACCTCATCGGCGGCATTGTGCTGGGCTACATCTGGTCCATGATCTTCGACGGCATCCTCAGCCGCTGGTCCACCTCCATCCTGATGGACAGCAAATTCGGCTTCTGGGGCCTGATCATCCTCATGTGCTGGCAGCAGATCGGCTATATGATGATCATCTACATCGCCGGGCTGCAAAACGTCCCCGGCGAGATGCTGGAGGCCGCCCGCATCGACGGGGCCACCCGTACCCAGACCCTGTTCAAGGTCACCATACCCAACGTGATGCCCTCCATCACCATCTGTATGTTCCTGTCCCTCACTAACGGCTTCAAGCTGTTTGACCAGAACCTGGCCCTCACCGCCGGGCAGCCCTTCACCATCATGCCCGACGGCTCCACCGTCAAGCAGACGGAGATGCTGGCCCTGAACATCTTCAACACCTTCAACACCTCAAGCGCCACGTCCCAAGGCACCGCCCAGGCCAAGGCGGTAATCTTCTTCGTGCTGGTGGCGGGCCTCGGCCTGGCCCAGCTGGCCTACACCCGGAAAAAGGAGGTGCAGCAGTAATGAACAAGAAATCCTTCTCCCCGGAGCGCCGCCGGAAGGCCGTCCTGTCCGTGGTGCTGGCCGTCATCTGCATTATCTATGTGCTGCCCGTGCTGGCGGTGGTCATCAACTCCTTCAAGCTGAACACCTTCGTCAAAACCGATACCTTCGCCCTGCCCACCGGCGAGATGTGGGCCGGCTTCGACAACTTCATCAAGGGCATGACCTTCGGCAACTACCCCTTCATCGACTGCGTCAAGTACAGCGTCGTCATCACCGTGCTGTCCACCGCCCTGATCCTGCTGTGCACCTCCATGGCGGCCTGGTATATCGCCCGGGTGAACTCCTTCTTCTGCAAGGTGCTCTACTTCCTGTGCGTGTTCTCCATGGTGGTGCCCTTCCAGATGGTGATGTACACCCTGTCCAAGACCGCCGAC
>CASTQR010000264.1 GCA_949451265.1 uncultured Eubacteriales bacterium
TTCTTGGCCCCGTTGATGGCCACGGTGGCCACGGGGATGCCGCTGGGCATTTGGACGGTGGCCAGCAGGGCGTCCAGCCCGTCCATGGCCCCGCCCTTCATGGGAATCCCAATCACGGGCAGGGTAGAGTTCCCGGCGAAGGCCCCGGCCAGGTGGGCGGCCATGCCCGCGGCGCAGATCAGCACGCCGAAGCCGTTTTTTCGGGCGTTCTTTGCGAAGTCCGCGGCGGCGGCGGGGGTGCGGTGGGCGCTGAGTATGTGGGCCTCATAGGGGATGCCGAACTCGGCAAGCTGGGCGCAGGCCCCCTTGACCACCGGCCAATCGGAGTCGGAGCCCATGATCACGGCGACTTTCTTCATCACAAAACCTCCTTCTGTGGCAGGGGAAAGGAAAGCAGGCCGCCCCGCTGGGCAGCCTGCTCTGGTTCACCTGTGGGTTTTGGGCGCAACGGTGCCACGGCGGCGGAAAACCGGACGGACCCGGACGGAACGCTCCATGGCTTAACACCTCGCTCCAAAAAATTCACTGCCATTTTATCGAAATCGGTTCCAAAAATCAAGGGGTCTGTGGATTTTCGTAGGCTTACACAATCCGCCGGGGGCGGGAGGGTCGAACCATGGCGAAACCATCAAAACAGGCCCACGGCCTCGAAAATGGAGGCCACCTGGGCCGCCCGCCCCGCCCAGGAGGACTGCTGGGCGAAGGCCCGCCGCTGGGCGGACATGCCGGGATCCTCCGCCAGCGCCTCCCGGCATGAGCGGAGGAAGCCCGCACCGTCGTAGGCGTAGTGGGCCAGCTGGGGGCAGGCGTCGGGCACGTTGGGGTCGGTGACCAGGGCCACCGGCTTCCCGGCGGCGAAGTACTCGTAGACGGTGGCGGGCACCACGTCGCTGTCCCGGCGGTCCAGGCGGGCCAGGTCGAACAGCACATCGCACCGGCACAGGCAGTCGGGCAGATCCAGGGAGCTCACCGGCCCGGTGAGGATGATATTGTCCTGCCCCTGGAGCCGCTGGGCGGCGGGCTTGGTGGCCCGGCCCATGAGGACGAAGGTCCACTCCGGGCGGCGGCGGGCGGCGTACAGCAGGGGCTCCAGATCCACCTTGCCGGTGACCGCCCCCACCCGCCCCAGGATCACCCGGCCGGGGAGGTCTTGCAGGGCCGGGGGGACGGGGTGCTCCCCCTGGGTGAACAGCAGGGGGTTCACCCCGTTGGGCAGCAGGGCGATATTGTCGCTGCAGGGGGACAGCCGCCGGATCAGCCCGAAGGAGGCGGCGAACACCACCTCCGCGTGGCGGGTGAGGTCGCTCTCCAGTTCCAGGAAGGACTCGTCCCAGTAGCGGTGGCAGTCGTACACGGCCCCCCGGTAGGCCAGCCGGTCCAGAAACTGGGCGTGGACGGGGGCGGTGCACCACAGCACCGGCTCCTGGAAGCGGTGCTTCGCCATGGTTTTCTGGAGGAAGTCCGCCGCCCGGTCCAGCCGCCTCCGGGCGAACAGGGACTGCTCCTGGGGTCCCGGCAGGGGGACGGGCAGGGTGTAGGCGGTGATGTGCTCCCGCACCCGGCGGCCCTGCTCCGGCCTGGGGACGTCCTTGGGGGGTGCGGGCTCGATAAAGAGGATCTGGGTGTCCCCCATGCGGGCCAGAAGCTGCTGGGTGCGGTTGGCGCGGGCCCGCCAGGGGGCGTAGGACAGACAGAGGATCTGTTTCACCGCGCGCCCTCCTCTAACAGCCGGGCCGCCTGTTCCCGGTTGATCCGCTCCAGCTCCACCAGGCGGGCGGTCTTGGCGGCCAGGGCGGCCCGGTCACGGGTGCGCGCCTCGGCGGCTTCCAGCAAGGCGGACAGGCGCTCCACGGTGATCTGGTCCAGGGGGGCATAGAGGTCCTGATCCACGCAGTCCAGGAAGGCGTTCACCTTGGGGTCGTATACCACCCCCACCAGGGGCACCCCACGGGCGGCGGCAAAGATCAAAGCGTGGAGCCGCATGGACAGGGCCACGTCCATCCGGGCGGACAGGGCGATGGCCAGCTCCGAGGTGGGGCAGGGGGGGAGGACGGCGGCAGGGGCCTTTTCCAGCGCCGCCGCCACATGCTTGGCCGCCGCCACGTCCAGCTTCCCCTCGATGGGGAGAAAGACGGGCAGCAGCTTGTACTTCTCATAGGCGTAGTCAATGGCCTGGGCGAACACGGACAGCTTGTCCTCAAAGCCGGGCCAGGGCCGGACGGTGACGCCTAAGTACCGCTGGCCCTCCTGTGGATGCAGGCCCGCCCGCTCCAGCACGGCCTCCGCCTCCTCCGCCGGGGCGGCGGGCAGGGAGACAGCGGGGTCGGCGGCCACCTGGATCCGGGGCCGGTCTACCCCCAGGGCCGCCAGCTCATCCAGGGAGGCGTGGTCCCGGAGGGTGATGGCGTCCACGTTCCGGTTGATGATCCGGCCCGCCCGCTTCCGGTTCCGGGGGGACTGGAT
>CASTQR010000265.1 GCA_949451265.1 uncultured Eubacteriales bacterium
CTCCTGCTCCCAGTTGTGCCAGACGTTCTGCACGTCGTCGTTGTCCTCCAGCAGGTCGATCATCTTGGTCATGTTTTTGATCTCGTCCTCGTCGGTGAGCTTGATGTAGTTCTGCGGCACCATCTCGATGGCAGCCGAGGCGAAGATGTAGCCCTTGGCCTCCAGGGCGGCGGTGACGGCGTTGAAGTCGTCGGGCTCGGTGTTGATCTCAAAGATATCGCCGTCAGCCGTGAAGTCGGACGCGCCGCAGTCCAGGGCGTCCTCCATCACCTTCTCCTCCTCCAGATCCCCGTCCTCGTTGTCGATGACGATGACTCCCTTGCGGTCAAAGCTCCAGCTCACACAGCCGCTGGCGCCCATGTTTCCGCCGTACTTGTCAAAGAGGTGGCGGACCTCCGGCGCGGTGCGGTTGCGGTTGTCGGTGAGGGCCTCCACGATGACGGCAACGCCGCTGGGGCCGTAGCCCTCATAGACCACCTTCTCGAAGCTGTCGGTGCTGCCCGCGCCCAGGGCCTTGTCAATGGTGCGCTTGATGTTGTCGTTGGGCATGTTGGCCGCCTTGGCCTTGGCGATGACGGTAGCCAGCCGGGAGTTGTTGTTGGGATCGCCGCTGCCGCCCTCCTTCACCGCCACGATCATCTCCCGGGCGATCTTGGTGAACGCCTGGGACCGCTTGGCGTCAGCCGCGCCCTTGGTCTTCTGGATATTATGCCATTTGGAATGTCCGGACATACTGTTTCGTCTCCTTCCCGTCGTTTACATTGGTTCTCTTTTCTCCCAAAACGCTGAAAGAAAAAGGACCCAAAAGATCAATTTTACATGATATCATATTGAACCGCCTCCCGGTGGACGGCGGACTTCACCACCTCCAGGTCCGGAAAACGCTCTCTGAGATACGCCGTCACTACCGGGCAGATCACATTCTCCGTGGGAAAGTGGCCCGCGTCAATGAGGCTCAGGCCCATGGCCTGGCTGTCCAGAAACTGGTCATACTTCACGTCCGCTGTGACAAAGGCGTCGCAGCCCCGCTCCGCCGCCCGGCGGAAGGAGCCGCCGCAGGCTCCGCCGCCTACCGCCACTCGGCAGATCTCCCGCCCGCCGTCCACGTACCGGATGCCGTTGGGCGAGAGGGCGGCGCGGACCCTGGCCAGAAACGCCGGCAGGGGCTCGGGGGCGGGGAGCAGCCCCACGCGGACGATCCCCTCCTCTTCCTCCAGCAGCTCCACCTGCCGGAGGTCCAGCGCCGCAGCCAGCGCGTCGTTGACGCCCCCTTGGGCAGCGTCCAGATTGGTGTGCATACAGATGGCGGAGAGATCCCGGGCCACCAGACGCCGCAGCAGCCGGCCCTGGAGATCGTCGCTGCGGAGGGTCTGGACCATGTGCCAGTGGCAGTTCATCACCGGATGGTGGGATACGATCAGCTCCGCGCCCAGCTCCTCCGCTTCCGTCACTACGGCCTCGGTGATATCCAGGGCCACCAGCGCCCGCAGCACCTCCCGGTCCGGCCGGCCCACCAGCAGTCCCACGTTGTCCCAGCTCTGGGCCAGCTCCCGGGGGGCCAGCTGCCAGAGGGCGCTCTCAATGTCATGTACGCTTGTCATGCTCCCACTCCTCTTTTCTGCGCTCCAGCTCCCCGATCACCGCCAGGAGCTGCTCCCGCTTCTCCCCCAGGGCGGGATCCCTGGCCCGGTGAAGCCCTGCGGCGGCCCGCCGCAGGCGCAGCAGCCGGTCCGCAAGGTACAGTCCCCATAGAGGATCCCCCTCCAGCAGGAAACCGCCCTGGGCCTGGGCCTCCGTGGCGGGGGGCATCTCGCCCCCCCGGACGGCCAGGATGGGGTAGAGCACCCCCTTGTCCTGCACCAGCTTCTCCCGGCAGACGGCGTAACCGTTTGCCGGCAGCCACCGGCGCAGCACGTCGGTCCGGCTCATGCACTGGAGCAGAAGCAGGGACCCGTCCCGGCTCCAGGGGGCGGCGGCCAGAATCTCGGTGATGGTGTCGCCCCCCATGCCGGCGATGACGATCACCTCCGCCTCTCCGGGTTCCACCACCGCCAGCCCGTCTCCCAGGCGGAAGTCCACCCGGTCCGAAACGCCGTAGAGCCCGGCGGTGCGGCGGGCGTGGTCCAGGGGCGGTGCGCCGATATCGGCGGCAATGGCCCGGTCCAGCCGCCCCTCCAGCAGAAGGGATACGGGAATGTAGCCGTGGTCCGTTCCGATGTCCGCCAGGGTGCGGCAGCGGGGCGGTACGAGCTCCGCAATGGCCCGCAGGCGGGGCCCCAGCTCCAGACGATCCGGCACAGTCCTCCCTCCTCTCCGCCGGGCTTGGAAACTCAGCGAGGGACTCATAGTTATCCTATGAGTCCCTGTATGCTGGTCCTTTTTACTTATTGGCCTCGGCGTTGACGGCCTCCAGCAGCTTCTCCAC
>CASTQR010000266.1 GCA_949451265.1 uncultured Eubacteriales bacterium
CCCCGAACCGGGGCAAGTTTTACTTGTCCCCCGGCGTGGTGCTCCATAGCCGGTACAGCTCCCCGTTCCGGGGGAACTCGTTGGCGAAGGGCACGATGGAGCTTCCGATCCGCAGCAGGCCGTGGCCCGCCTCGGCGTTGGTGACATGGCCCATCTGGGAGTTGGAGATATTCAGCAGCCGGGCCAGCTCCGCCCGGTCGGTGGCCGCCTGGTTCAGCAGCACCAAAAACTCGCTGTTGGCGAACATCAGCCGGGCCGTCTCGGAGCGCAGGCACTCCTCCACGTTTTGGGTGGCGGCGGTCATGGCCGCGCCGTACTTTCTAAACCGCTTCCAGCATTTATAGAGGAACTGGGCGCTGTAGTGGTACTTGAAGAACAGGTACACCTCATCCACGAATACCCAGGTGTACTTCCCGGCCAGACGGTTGGCCGCCACCCGGTTCTGGATGGTTTCCAGGGTGACGTTCAGCGCCGTGGGCTTGAGCTGCTCCCCCATCTCGTACAGGTCAAAGGACACGATCCGATTGGAGATATCCACATTTGTTTCGTGGGCAAACATATTCAAACTGCCCTCCACGAACAACTCGGAGGCCAGGGCCAGCTCCTGGGCCTCCCGTTCCGGCTGGCGTTTGATCTCGTTTCGCCAGTCGGCCAGGACAGGCTGGCGGGTCTGCCCGCCGCTCTTGATGAACTCATGGTAGACGTTGGCGGTACAGCGGTCAATGATGGATTTATGGAAAGCCCCCAACTGCCCCACGCCCATCTGCTGTTCGCAAATGCTCATCAGCAGCTCGGACTTCATGGCAACGGGGTTTTCCCCCATGCCGTAGCCGCGGGCAATTTCCAGGGGGTTGATATGGTGGGCGCTGCTGGGGGATATCTCGATCACCGCCCCGGACAGGGCGCGGATCAGGTCGGAATACTCCCGCTCCGCGTCGATCACAATGATGTCGTCATCGGTGGCCAGGGCAATGAATGTAATGGCCTGCTTCATGCTGAAGGATTTGCCGGAGCCGGACACGCCCAGGATAAACCCGTGGGGGTTGAGCAGCTTCTTCCGATTGCAGATCAGCAGGTTCTTGGACACGGCGTTGATGCCATAGTACACACCGCCCGCGTCCTGTATCTCCTGGACACGGAAGGGCATCAGCACGGCGGCGCTCTCGGTGGTAAGGGTGCGGGTGGTCTGAACCCGGCGCAGGCCATAGGGCAGGGCGGTGTTCATGCCGTCCTCCTGTTGGTAGCGCAGGACGGCAAATTGACAGAGGTTTTTCCGCCCGATGGACAGCAGGGTTTCCGTGTCCGCGTCCAACTGTTTCAGGGTGTCCGCCACATGGACCAGCGTAACGTTGCCGAAAATCATCCGCTGGTCGCGGGTGCTCAGATCGTCCAGGAACTCCTTGGCCTCGGCCCGAAGCTGCTCCAGGTCGTAGGGGATGGCGGCGGTGAAGTTGTTGCGGTCATTCTGGCGTTGCTGCCAGCGGGTGATGTCCGTCTCAATGCCCATGATCCGGCGCTGCATTTCCCGGACAGCCTCATCGGTGGGGATGGGCAGAATATCAATGGACAGCATCAGGCTCCGGGAGAAGTCGGACAGGTCGGTGATCATGCTGTCCTTGATGTAGCTGGCGTACTCCCGGAGGAACAGCACCCGCCCCACCTTGCCGCCCATCTCAAAATGGTCTTTGCGGAACCGCATCCCGTCCGGGACAATGTAATCCTTGAAGTGGTGCCCCCGGCGCAGGGCCGTCTCCATGTCGAACTGGAAAAACTGCTCGTCACCGGGCCGGAAAAAGTCATGGAGGATACGCAGACGCTCCTGGTTGCCCAGCACCCGCGCCCCGCTGTCCAGCCTGCCCAGGTTTTTGGACAGGTCGGCGTCCACCCGATGGAAGAAGGCCCGGGCCTCCTCCACGTTCTTCCGGGGGACGGACACAGTGATGTACTTATCCTGGATCAGATTGTTGCTGTCGGCGGCCTTCTCGGTGAGTACGGCGTTGTATTCCCTGCGGTACATATCCAGGCTGTCCCCACGCTGGCCCATCAAAACGCTGCGCTGGAAGTCGGCCCCATTGAGGCGGCGGTTGTTGATGGTGATTTTGGTGGTGGCGTCGGTGGGCAGGCTGTTGAGGACGGCGCAGTACGAACGGAACATATCTTCCTGATCCTCATGGGAGGCCAGGGAGTAGTTGATATCCGCGAAGCGCCATGTTTGGGTGAACTTACTGCCGCTCTGCCAGATGCCGTCCCGGAAAATCCGCTGGACTGGGATGGATTGCTGGACGCTGCGGGGGATTTTGAACCGCTCCCGTTCGCTTCTGTTGGCGGCGGCCAGGGTCTTAATCATCGTCCATATCCCCCTTCCCGCCCATGGCCTGGAGGTAAATGTTCTCAGAACGGAACACACGGGGCCGGGCGCACA
>CASTQR010000267.1 GCA_949451265.1 uncultured Eubacteriales bacterium
CTTGGCCACATCCCGGCAGTTCAGCTTCGCAAGGCTCAAACAGGCCACCTCCTAAGTTTCAGGCACAGCGGGCCTCCGAGCCCGCGACTTCTTTGTTTCGTTCAGCAGGGGTTCCAGAACAAGGCGCAGGCCTTCGTCGGCCTGGGCCAGCTTTGCCGCCAGGGCCGACGCCAGCCCCCGGTCGGTGAGGGCGGCCATGGCGCACACTGACCGCCCCAGGGCCCCGCCCAGCTCCTCCTTCGTCCAGGGGGCGGGCACCCACGGCACGCCGCCGGCCTCCGCCCACCGCCGGGCCCGGTCCACGCTGTTCCCCGCCGCATCGGACGCGGACAGCACCAGCCTGGCCCGTCCGGTCTTACAGGCTTCCTCCACGGGGGCCTCCCCCACGGACAGGTTGTTCCCCCGCAGGGCCAGCCCCAGCAGGGATAGGGCGCAGTCAGTCACCAACCTCACCCGCCTTCATCTGGGCCTCCAGGCCCTCCCAAACCTCCGGGGACACCTGGGCGGACAGCGCCCGCTCGATGGCCCGCTTCTTCCGGGCCTGGGCCAGGCAGTCCGGGCTGGGGCACAGGTAGGCCCCTCGCCCCGGCTTCTTCCCCCGGAAGTCCAGGGAAAGCTCCCCCTCCGGGGAGCGCACCACCCGGATGAGCTCCGGCTTGGGCTTCATCTCCCGGCAGCCAAGGCATTGGCGCATGGGTATTTTCTTGGGCATCGTGCGTCCCCCCTTCGGTGTGCTGTCTCAGTCTTCCCCCTGCAAGGGGGAAGGCGGCGCGGCGAAGCCGCGACGGATGAGGGTGCGGTGGTATGGCGCTGGGTGCGCTCCTTTGCGCCCCCTCATCAGTCAGCCTTCGGCTGCCAGCTCCCCCCTGAGGGGGGAAGCCTTTTTATTCCTCAGTCACTTCAATATCGGCCTCATCCGCTTCCGGCTCCGGCGTCTCCGGGGCCTCCTCCTCGGGGGGCTCCGGGGCGCTGGCGGGGCGGATGTCGATTTTATAGCCTGTGAGCCGGGCGGCAAGCCGGGCGTTCTGCCCCTCCTTGCCGATGGCCAGGGACAGCTGGTCGTCGGGCACCACCACCCGGCAGCTCTTGCCCTCCTCCAGCTCGGTGACGCTGATGACGTCGGCGGGGGCCAGGGCCGCCCCCACGTACTGGCCGGGATCCTCCGACCACTTGATGATGTCCACCTTCTCGCCCCGCAGCTCCTCCACCACGGCGTTCACACGAGCCCCCCGGGGGCCCACGCAGGCCCCGATGGGATCCACGTTGGGATCGTCGCTCCACACGGCCAGCTTGGTGCGGCTGCCCGCCTCCCGGGCGATGGACATGACCTGCACCGTGCCGTCGTAGATCTCGGGCACCTCCAGCTCAAACAGGCGCTTCACCAGGCCGGGGTGGGTGCGGGAAATCAGCACCTGGGGCCCCCGGCTGGCCTGCCGGACCTCCACCACGTACACCCGGACCCGGTCGCCCTCGCGGACCGTCTCGCCCTTCACCTGCTCCCCGGCGGACAGGAAGGCGTCGGTGAACTCGGAGCCGGAGGTGAGCCGGATGGCCACCGAGCCGTTCCGCTCGTCCACCCGGGTGACGGTGCCGGTGAGGATCTCGTGCTCCTTGGCGGAGAACTCGTCGAAAATCATGCCCCGCTCCGCCTCCCGCATCCCCTGGATGATGACGCCCCGGGCGGTCTGGGCGGCGATGCGGCCGAAGTTTTTGGGCTTGATCTCAATGCGCAGCACGTCCCCCAGCTGGGCCCGGGGCAGGGCCTTCTGGGCCTCCTCCAGGCTGATCTCGGTGTGGGGGTTGTCCACCTCCTCCACCACGTCCTTCTTCACGTACATCCGGACGGTGCCCGCCTCCTCGTTGGCGTCCACCACCACGTTGTCCGTGATCCCCTCGTGATCCCGCTTGTAGGCGGCCACCAGGGCCTGGGTGATCTTCTCCAGCATATAGGTCTTGGGGATGCCCTTTTCCTTTTCAATGTCGGAGATGGCGGCGAAGAACTCCTTGGTGTCCAGCTCCGTGCTTTTCGCGGTGACTTTTTTTCTGGCCATTGTCCATCGACTCCTTAAAACTCGACGTGCAGCCGCACCTGGGCCACGTCGTTCTTTTCATACCGTACCCCGTCCACCAGGACGGCCCCGTCCTCATAGCCGGTGAGCGTCCCGGCGCGCTCCTTGGAGCCGTCCACCGGGCGGTAGAGCTTCAGGTCTACCTTCTGCCCCATGCACTTGGCGAAGTGCTCCGCTTTTTTCAGCGCCCGGTCCAGCCCCGCGGAGGACACCTCGAAGGTGTAGCTGCCCTGGATGGGGTCGGCCTCGTCCAGCACGTCGGACAGGGGCCGGGACACCGTCTCGCAGCAGTCGATGTCCACGCCGCCCTCCCGGTCGATGTAGACCCGGAGGAAC
>CASTQR010000268.1 GCA_949451265.1 uncultured Eubacteriales bacterium
CCAGGGGCACCTTATACAGCGCGCCGATGAGCTTGACGATGACGATCCCGGCGGTGAGAATGGCGGCGCCGCCGAAAAACGAGTTCTTTTTGGGGGTGGAAGCAGACATATCCTCAGACCTTTCCCGTCACTTAAAAATCAGGGGCAGGGCGTACTGCCGGACCTCGGCCTTGATCCGGTCCAGGTCCAGGGTCAGGAAGGCCCCATTCCGGTATATGACTTTGCCCCGGGCCATATTCATGCACACGTTGGAGCCGTGGGCGGAGAACACCAGGTTTTCCGCCTCGTCGTGGCAGGGGATCAGGTTGGGGGCGTCGAAATCCACCAGGATCAGGTCGGCGGCACAGCCGGCCGCGATCCGTCCGGTGTTCCGGCCCAGGGCCCTGGCCCCGTTGACGGTGGCCATCTCCAGGGCCTGCCGGGCGGTGACGGCCATGGGGTCCCGGGAAGCGCCGTTGTGGAGGATGGCGGCCAGCTTCATGTCGGCAAAGGGATCGATGCTGTTGTGGGAGCTCACCCCGTCGGTGCCCAGGGCGATATTCACCCCGGCCTTCACCATGGCGGGGATGGGGGCGATGCCCGAGCCCAGCTTCAGGTTGGAGTAGGGGTTGTGGACGCAGGACACGCCCTTCCGGGCCATGATCGCCCAGTCCTCGGGGGGGGTGTAGACACAGTGGGCGGCGATGGCCCGCACGTCCCACACGCCGTACCGATCCAGGAGCTGGATGGGGGTGAGCCCGTACTTGTCCAGGCACTGGGTATGCTCCTTCTCCGTTTCGGAGATGTGGACGTGCATACCCAGGCGGCGCTCCTGCGCGAAGGCGGCCACCCATTCCCACACCGGGGCACAGGAAGTATACTCCGCATGGATGGAGGCGTCGACCATAATTTGTCCGTTCCCCGCGCCGTGCCACTGTTGGAACAGGGTGTGGTGGTTGGCGCAGTCACCGCATTTGTCCGGGGAGAAGTCCGCCGGGTCGCCAAAATACACCGCCCCCACGGACAGGTTGGCGGAGATGCCCGCGTTCAGGACCTGCTGGGCGATGACCCCGGTGCGCATATACATATCAGCGATGCAGGTGACGCCGGAGGCGATCATCTCCGCTAGCCCCAGCCCGGTGGCGGCGGCCAGGGAGCGGTCGTCCCACTTGGCCTCGGCGGGGAAGATGAAGTCGCTGAGCCAGCTCTGGAGATCGCGGCCCCCGCCGTACCCCCGCATGAGGGTCATGGGGATGTGGGTGTGGCAGTTGACGAAGCCGGGCATCATCACCTTGCCCGCGCAGTCGATGGTCTCGTCAAAGTCCCCGGCGGGGCGCTGGGAACCCACATAGGAGATGTTGGCCCCGTCCACCGCCACAAAGCCGTCCCGCAGGGTGGTGAAGCCCTCGTCCATCAGCAGGGCGGTGACGTTGGTAAACAGTGTTTTCATGGTAAACCCGCTCCCCCCTTACAGCTTTTCCAGGCAGGCCAGCACCAGCCGGGAGAATTTGTCCTTGGCCGCCGCCGCCGCGTCCAGCACCTCCTGCTCAGAGAGGGGCTGGTCCAGGATGCCCGCCGCCATATTGCTCAGCAGGGTGAAGCCCAGCACCTCCATGCCGCAGTGCCCCGCCACGATGGCCTCCGGGGCGGTGGACATACCCACCGCGTCCCCGCCCAGGATACGGGCCGCCCGGATCTCCGCCGGGGTCTCGTACTGGGGGCCGTAGCAGTAGAAGTAGACCCCCTCCCGCAGGGGGACAGACAGCTCCGCCGCCGCCTGCCGGGCCACCTCCTGGAGCCGGACGGTGTACAGGTGGGAGGCGTCGGGGAAGCGCACGCCGAACTCGGGGATATTGGCCCCCCGCAGCGGGGACTCGGAGAACATCTTGATCTGGTCGGTGATCAGCATCAGATCCCCGGCCTTCCAGTCGGTGCGCACGCAGCCGGCGGCGTTGGTGACGATCAGCGTGTCACAGCCCAGCAGCCGCAGGACGCGCACGGCGTAGGACACCTCGTCGTAGCCGTAGCCCTCGTAATGGTGCATCCGGCCCTGCATGACGGCCACGGGCCGGCCCGCTAATGTGCCGAATACCAGACGGCCCGCGTGGCCGGGGGCGGTGGACGCCTTGAAATGGGGGATCTCGCCGTAGGGGATGGCGGTGGGGCTCTCCACCACGTCCCCCAAAAAGCCCAGGCCGGAGCCCAGCACCATGGCTACCTTGGGGATAAAGTCCCCGATCTTCTCCTTGATGTAATCAGCGCTCTCCTGATATTGGGCGAATGTGAATGCCATAGCCGCAGCCTCCCAGAATAAAATTTTGTTGAATCAATATAGTTTACACCAGATCCCGGCAAAAATCAATGAACAGGATATAAATTCCGCAAAAAAGCGGCGGGAGTTTTGTGGGGTCCCACCGTTCCCAC
>CASTQR010000269.1 GCA_949451265.1 uncultured Eubacteriales bacterium
CTCCACGCCGTCACCGTCCACCCCGGCGCGCCCGGGATGGACTTTGCCCCGGTGGGGGATTTCTGCCAGGAGCTGGATGTGCCCTACCACCTCATTGAGACGGAGATCTTCCACATCATCTTCGATCTGCGGCAGGAGAAGAACCCCTGCTCCATGTGCGCGAAAATGCGCCGGGGGGCCATGCACAACGCCCTGAAGGAACTGGGCATCTCCAAGGTGGCCCTGGGCCACCACCGGGACGACGCGGTGGAGACCTTCTTCCTGTCCCTGTTCTATGAGGGGCGGCTGTCCTGCTTCCAACCGGTGACCTACCTGGATCGCATGGACATCACCCAGATCCGTCCCCTGCTGTACTGCGGGGAGGGGATGGTCCGGGGGGCGGCGAAGCGGTACAGCCTGCCCGTGGTCCACAACCCCTGCCCCGCCGACGGGAACACCCGGCGGCAGGAGGTGAAGGAGCTGGTGGCTAAGCTGTCCAAAGACTACCCCCGGCTGAAGGACTACGTGTTCGGTTCCATGCAGCGCCTGCCCCTGCCCGAGTGGGGGCCGGTGGGCGGCGGGCGGCGGCTGCGCCGCCGGGGAATGGAGGATGGAGATGCTGAGTAAATTTTTCAGCGGGGACAATATAATCTTCAAAATCTTCGGCGTGCTGGCGGACGTGCTGGCGTTCAGCGTGCTGTGGCTGCTGTGCGCGGTGACGGTGGTGGGCCTGGGCCCCGGCACCACCGCCCTGTACGATGCCATGGCCCGCCATCTGCGGAAGAACCAACCGGGGGGCTATCTGCGGTTCTGGTCGTCGCTGAAGGCCAATTTCAAGGTGGGCTGTCTGTCCGGCCTGGTGGTGGCGGCGGCGGGCTGGGCGATGGCAAGGCTCTACGGCTTCCTGTACGTTGGGGCGGCGGAGGGGAACCGGGCGCTGTTCGTCTGCTACATCGCCTTTTGGATTTTCTTCGTGGCCGTGTGCGGCGTGGCGGCCTACATCTTCCCGGTGCTGTCCCGGTTCACCTTCGGGGTGGGGGGGCTGCTGGCCGCCAGCGTGAAGCTGGCCCTGGCCCACCCGCTGACCACCCTGCTGCTGGGCCTGCTGACCGGGGGATGTATCCTGCTGTGCGTGATCTTCTGGGCGTGGCTGGTGTGGCTGGTGATGCCCTACGTGTGGGCGCTGCTGGCCAGCCTGCTGCTGGAGCCGGTGTTCAAGCCCTTTATGGAGGGGCAGGGACCCGGCTGACGGAGACAAAGAGAGGAGCGGTACGGCCATCAGCCGTACCGCTCCTGTTCTCATTTGCGCAGGTCAGGGCATCAAAGTGGGCACCAGCGCCGCCAGCATATCCGCCAGCTGGGCGTGGCCCTTCCGGGTCAGGTGCATATGGTCGAGCTGGTTGAACTCGCACTCCGCCGCGTCCAGGAAGTGGGCCCCCACCAGCTTGGCGGTGGCGGCATAATACTGGGGAAGCTCCCGGGTTTTCACGTCGCAGCCCCGGCCCATGGCGGGGTCGCTCATCTCCGGGTGGATGGGGGGCGGGCAGACGATCAGGATGTTGGGGGCGTGGGCGCCCCAGCAGTCCACGCTCTGGGCCTTGCGCACCAGCCGCTCCATGCCGATGGAGATACAGGCGGCGTTCATGCCCAGCCGCTCCTTGGAGTCGTTGGTGCCCAGCATGATGATCAGCAGGTCGATGACCTCGTGGCTTTTCAGCAGGGAGTAGATCACCGTCAGCGCGTCCATGGTTTCGTGGAGGGGGTCCTGGAACACGGTGGTGCGGCCGGACAGGCCCTCCTCCGTCACCAGGTAGTCCGTCCCTAAAGCGGCCTGGAGGCGGCAGGTCCACCGCTCCTCCTCGTTAAAGCGGATGCCGCCGTCGGCGCAGTCGGCGGGGTCGGCGCAGTAGCCGTGGGTGTTGGAGTCGCCCAGGCACAGGATATGCTTCTTCATGGCCGCCCCTTACTTCGCCAGCTCAGGCAGGGAGGCAGCGGCCACGGACTGGCCCACCCGGCGGGCCTTCTCGTCGGGCAGGGAGGCGTCGATGGCCTGGGCCACCTCGGGGTACTCGTCGGCCAGCACCGCCTTGGCGGTGTCCAGGATGATGTCGCCGCCCCGGCCGGACATCACCCGGCCCTGGAGCTGGGCGTACTTGAAGCCGTAGTAGCCGTAGTACAGGGCCAGGGAGTGGCCCAGGTACACGCCGATGGAGCGGTAGACCTTCTCAGCGGCCTCGCTGCCCTCGCTGAGCAGCTTCTGCACCACCTTCAGCTTTTCGGCGGGGGAGAGGGACTCGTCCAGCTCGATCCCCGCCCGGGGGGCCAGCTTGATCACCCCGTCCTGGGAGAAGTACTTCACGCCGCAGCCGATGTCGCCGCTCCACTCGTCCC
>CASTQR010000270.1 GCA_949451265.1 uncultured Eubacteriales bacterium
ACATAGGATCGGGAAATCCCGCACAGCGACGCGATCTCCCGCTGGGTAAGGGGAGCTTGGCCGTTCAAACCATATCGCAGACGGATAATGTGGGCCTCCCGCCCGGTGAGGCAGGCATCCACGCACCGCCGCACCTTGGCACAGGCGTCCCGGAGGTCCAGCTCCTCCAGCATATTGTCGTCCACCCGGACCACGTCGATGAGAGACAGGGAGCCACTTTCGCCGTCGCTGTCCAGGGAGTCGGAGAGGGAGAGCTCCCCCTGGAGCTTACGCTGCGATCGAAAATACATCAGGATCTCATTTTCGATGCACCTGCTGGCGTAGGTGGCCAGACGAACTTTTTTGTCTGGCTTGAATGTGGATACCCCTTTGATTAGGCCGATGGTTCCGATGGAGATCAGGTCGTCCTGATCCCCGTTCGGGGTGTAATACTTTTTCACAATGTGCGCCACCAGCCGCAGATTGTGTTCGATCAGCTCATCCCGGGCATCCGTATCCCCACGGGCCATCCGTTCCAGACAGTCCTGCTCCTCCTCCCGGGTGAGGGCCCGGGGAAAGGAGCCCGTATTCCCTGCCAGCCGCAGGGTGAAAAAAAGTCCGTTCAGCGTCAATAACAGCCATGCCGTCCACATGGAAACCACCTCCACCCAAACTGTATGCGAGTGCGGCGTGTCCATATTAAAAGGGGAGGGGAGGAAAGCGAAACGCGCCGCACCTGATCATCTCAGGTGCGGCGCGTCCTTATGCTTCAAGTGCAGGAAGGAACATTACTTGCCCTCCGCAATAGCGGCCTGGGCGGCGCTCAAGCGGGCGATGGGCACCCGGAAGGGGGAGCAGGACACATAGTCCAGCCCGATCCGGTGGCAGAACTCCACGGAGGCGGGATCGCCGCCGTGTTCGCCGCAGATGCCCACGTGGATGTCCGGATGGGTGGAGCGGCCCCAGCGGGTGGCGTTGGAGATCAGGCGGCCCACGCCGTGCTGGTCCAGCTTGGCGAAGGGATCCTGCTCGTAGATCTTCTTCTCGTAGTAGGCACCCAGGAACTTGCCCGCATCGTCCCGGCTGAAGCCGAAGGTCATCTGGGTCAGGTCGTTGGAGCCGAAGGAGAAGAAAGCGGCATGGGGGGAGATTTCGTCGGCGGTCAGGGCGGCCCGGGGAATCTCGATCATAGTGCCCACCTTATACTTCATGCTGGAACCGGCCTCAGCGATGAGCTTGTCAGCAGTAGAGGTGACGATGCCCTTGACAAACAGGAACTCCTTCACCTCGCCCACCAGGGGGATCATGATCTCGGGCACCAGATTCCAATCGGGGTGCTTGGCCTGGACAGCCAGGGCGGCCTTGATGACGGCCTTGGTCTGCATGACGGCGATCTCGGGATAGGTAACCGCCAGACGGCAGCCGCGGTGGCCCATCATGGGGTTGAACTCGTGGAGCCCCGCGATGATGGCCTTGATGTCGGCCACGGACTTGCCCATGTCGTCAGCCAGCTTCTGGATGTCCGCCTCCTCGGTGGGCACAAACTCGTGCAGCGGGGGATCCAGGAAGCGGATGGTGACAGGCAGACCCTCCATGGCCTCATAGATGCCCTCAAAGTCGGACTGCTGCATGGGCTCCAGCTTGGCCAGGGCCTTCTCCCGCTGCTCCACGGTGTCGGAGCAGATCATCTCCCGGATGGCGGGGATGCGATCCTCATCAAAGAACATATGCTCGGTGCGGCACAGGCCGATGCCCTGGGCGCCAAACTTCCGGGCCTGGGCGGCGTCGTGGGGGGTGTCGGCGTTGGTGCGGACCTCCAGTCGGCGGTACTTGTCCGCCCAGCCCATCACCCGGCCGAACTCACCGCCGATGGAGGCGGGGACGGTGGGAACGGCGCCGTCGTAGATCTTGCCGGTGGAGCCGTCCAGGGACAGCCAGTCACCCTCGTGGAAGTTTTTGCCCGCCAGACCAAACTGCTTGTTCTCCTCGTCCATCTTAATCTCACCGCAGCCGGACACGCAGCACTTGCCCATGCCACGGGCCACCACGGCGGCGTGGGAGGTCATGCCACCGCGCACCGTCAGGATGCCTTGGGCGGCCTTCATGCCCTCGATGTCCTCGGGGGAGGTCTCCAGCCGGACCAGCACCACCTTCTCGCCCCGGGTGGCCCACTCCTTGGCGTCCTCAGCGGAGAATACGATCTTGCCGGAGGCGGCGCCGGGGGAAGCGCCCAGGGCGGAGGCCAGCAGGGGAGCCTCCTTCAGGGCCGCGCTGTCGAACTGGGGATGGAGCAGGGTATCCAGGGAGCGGGGCTCGATCATGGCCACCGCCTTCTTCTCGTCGATCATGCCCTCGTCCACCAGGTCGCAGGCGATCTTCAG
>CASTQR010000271.1 GCA_949451265.1 uncultured Eubacteriales bacterium
CCGCCCGCTCCGCCGCCGTCAGCCGGGCGCAGCGGCATTGGCTGTGCCGCTCCTCCCCCGGGTGGGGGGCGCTGGCGGCCAGCCGTTCCTTCCGGCTGCACCAGCAGGGGCAGGTCAGCCCCTGTTCGGACAACCGCTCAAACGCCTCCTCATAGTACCGGGAGCGGTTGGACTGGAAATAGTCCTCCTCCAGCCCGCCCTCGTCCCAATCCAGCCCCAGCCAGCGCAGATCGTCCACAATCTGCTCCGCGAAGGCCAGACTGGTGCGCTGGGTGTCCAGGTTCTCCACCCGCAGCACCAGCTCCCCCCCGGCACTCCGCGCGTCCAGCCACGCCAGCAGCGCCGCCAGCAGGTTCCCCAGGTGCATCCGCCCGCTGGGGGTGGGGGCGAACCGCCCTTTTACCGTCATGGCCCCTCCCCCCTGTCAGTCAAAAAACGTGAGCTGGCGATCCCCGTAGGCCAGGGTCGCCGCCCGGATAATGGATTTCATCTCGTACAAGATCCCGGATTCCCGGCAGGCGGCGGTAAACGCCTCCCACAGCTTCCCCGCCCTGGGGCTGGCGCACCAGTACCTGCCCCCGAACCGCCGGAGATACCGCTCCTTCAGCCCCTCCCCCGGGAAGGCCCGCTCCAGCCCGTCCAGAAAATACTCCCGCTGGCCCTGCCGCATGGTAACGCCGAAGGCGGGGTAGATAAACCTGGCCCCGGCCTTCGCCGCCCCCTCCACCACCGCCAGCATCCCCGCCTCGCTGTCCTCCAAAAAGGGCAGCACCGGCATGAGCAGCACCCCGGCGAACAGCCCCGCCCCCCTCAGCTCCCCCAGCGCCGCCAGGCGGCGGGACGGGGGCGGCGCGTGGGGCTCCAGCTTGGCCGCCAGCCCATCGTCCGCCGTGGTGACGGTGAGCTTGCAGATCACCGGGGAATGGCTTTGGATGGAGGTCAGAATATCGGTGTCCCGGACGATCAGGCCGCTCTTGGTGGCGATAGCCACACCACAGTCGTAAGCGTCGATGAGCTCCAGGGCGTGCCGGGTCAGCTCCAAGTCCTTTTCAAAGGGGTTATAGGGATCGCTCATAGACCCCATCCCAATGAACGCCGGCCGCGCCTTCCGGGCCAGATCGTCCCGGAGAATCCGCAGGGCGTCCTCTTTCACACGCACCGTGTCGAACCCCTCGATCCGGTAGCACTCGCTCCGGCTGTCGCAGTACAGGCACCCGTGGCAGCATCCCCGGTACAGGTTCATGGTGTGGTCGGTGCCGAACCACTCGGTGGAACGGTTCCGGTAGAGCAGATGTCTGGCCGGTACAGTCTCCACGTCCCCACCCCTTATGCCCGCAACCCCCTCCCAGGCGCTGGCCCGGGAGGGGGTAGGTGTTACTTCTTATTGAAAATGCGGAAGATATCGTCGAAGGGATCGGGCTCCGGCTCCGCCACCGTGCTGGACAGGGGCTTAGGGGGCATGACGGCCCCCACCCCGGCGGGCACGCAGTCGGGCTTGTCCTCCCTGGCAGGGGCGGGCGTCTGGATGGGCGTCACCTTGGAGTTTTCCTGTTTGGGCTCCTCCTGGCCGGGGACGGGGTTGTCCACCTCGCCAAAGCCGGTGGCGATGACGGTGACCCGCAGCTCGTCCTCCAGGGTGTCATCGAAAGCGGTGCCCATCATAAACAGGGCGTCGGGGTCGGCCACCTGCTTCACCATCTCGGCGGCCAGCTCCACCTCCTCCAGCCCCATATCCATGGGCCCGGTGATGTTGACAATGATGCCCTTGGCCCCCTGGATGGAGGTCTCCAGCAACGGGCTGTTGATGGCGATGCGGGTGGCATCCTCCGCCTTGTTCTTGCCGGAGCCCCGGCCCACACCCATGTGGGCCAGCCCCGCGTCCTTCATGACGGCGGTCACGTCGGCAAAGTCCAGGTTGATCAGACCCGTCGTCTTGATCAGATCGGAGATGGACTGCACCGCCTGCCGCAGCACATCGTCGGCGATGGCGAAGGCGTTGGCGAAGGTGATCTTCTCATCGGTGGCGTACTGGAGCCGGTCGTTGGGGATGATGACCAGGGAGTCCACCTTCTGCCGCAGCTCCTCGATGCCCTGGGCCGCCTGCTCCATGCGGCGGCGGCCCTCGAAGTTAAAGGGCTTGGTGACCACGCCCACGGTGAGGATCCCCTTCTCCTTGGCGATCTCCGCCACCACGGGGGCCGCGCCGGTGCCGGTGCCGCCCCCCATGCCGGCGGTGACGAACACCATGTCCGCCCCCTCCAGCAGAGCGGTGATCTGCTCCTTGCTCTCCCGGGCGGACTCCCGGCCCACCTCGGGGTTGGCCCCCGCGCCCTTGCC
>CASTQR010000272.1 GCA_949451265.1 uncultured Eubacteriales bacterium
CCCGCCGCCTCGTCCACGGTTTTCGTGTTGGAGGGCAGGTGCGGGAAGGCCACCGTGGGCCGCAGGGCGGACAGGTCGATAGTGACTTCTTTCGCATACTGGGCGTCCGGGTCGGCCTCAAACGCCTGCCAGGGGCGGTCTACCCGGCCCTCCAGATAGGCGGCGGTCTTTTCGTCCACTGGAAAAATCCCGTTTTTGGCCCCGGCCTCGATAGCCATATTGCAGATGGTGAAGCGGTCGTCCATCTCCAGGGACGACGCCCCTTCTCCGCCAAACTCCAGGGACTGGTACAGCGCCCCATCCACCCCGATGAGCCCGATCAGGTGCAGAATCACGTCCTTGCCGCAGACAAACGGCCCCAGCTTCCCCACCAGGTTCACCTTGATGGCGGAGGGCACCTTGAACCAGGCCAGCCCGGTGGCCATCCCCGCCGCCATGTCCGTGGAGCCCACGCCGGTAGAAAAGGCCCCCAGCGCCCCATAAGTACAGGTGTGGGAATCCGCGCCGATGATCACCTCACCGGGGGCGGCAAGCCCCTGCTCCGGCAGGAGGGCGTGTTCGATCCCCATCCGCCCCACATCGTAGAAGTGGGTGATGGCGTGCTTCCTGGCGAACTCCCGGCAGGCGGCGCACAGCTGGGCGGATTTGATGTCCTTGCAGGGGGTGGAGTGGTCCAGCACAATGGCGATCCGATCCCGGTCAAACACGCTGGACAGCCCCGCCTTCTCAAACTCCGTGATTGCCACTGGGGTGGTGATGTCGTTTCCCAGCACCAGATCCAGCTTCCCCTCGATGAGCTGTCCCGGTTCCACCCGGTCCAGCCCCGCGGAGTGGGCCAGAATCTTCTGGGTCATGGTCATGCCCATGGAATTACCTCCTCAAAAAATTTCATACACTTATTATGCCAAACCCCAACGGGAAACAATGTAAACTGTGATACAGTTTACAACGGAAAAGGAGGCGGTGTCATGGCGGACTGGAATCAGCTTTCGGAGGGCCGCGCCCCCCGAAAATACCGGGCGGGACAGATGGTCTACCTCCAGGGCACCCTCCCGGACTGCTTCTACTATCTGGCCTCCGGCTCAGTGCGCAGCTTCATCAGCAGCCCCAGCGGCGAGGAGCGGGTGCTGACCGTTCACCGGACGGGGGATCTCATGGGGGAGGCGTCCTTCTTCGACGGCTGTCCCCGTGTCACCTCCGCTATGGCCTTGGAGGACTGCCTGATCCTGTCCGTCAACCGTGATCAGCTGGACCGGGCCTTCCAGCGCCACCCGGAGCTGGCTCTGCCCATGCTCCAGCATCTGGCCCGGACGGTGCGCACCCTGTCCGATCACGTGGGGGCCTCCTCCCTCCCCGCCCCGCAGCGCGTCGCCCGGTGGCTGTTGAGCCAGCCCGCCGCGGAGGACGGCTCCATTCGGGCCACCCATGAGGGGATCGGACAAGCGGTGGGCCTGTCCCGGGTAACGGTGAGCCGGGTGCTGGGGGATCTGGCCAGTAAGGGATTGGTACGGCTGGGCTACCGCTCCGTCACGGTGCGGAACCGGGAAAGCTTAGAAACACTGACCCTGGAAGCGTGAAAAGCGTCCGGCGGTTTCGCCGGACGCTCTCCTTTATAAAATGATGCAGATCAGCCCGCCGGATCCCTCGTTGATGATCCGCTGCAACGTCTCCCGCAGCTTCTCCCGGGCCTCCTCCGGCATCCGTTTCAGCTTGCCGTTTAAGTCCTCCCCCACCAGCTCGTGGAAGGAGCGCCCGAAGATGTTGGAGTCCCAGATCTTCCCTGTGTCCCCCTCAAACTGCCGGAGCAGGTAGTCCACCATCTCCTCCGACTGCTTCTCGGTACCCATGATGGGGGACACCTCCGCCCGGATATCCGCCCGCATCATGTGAATGGACGGCGCGCTGGCCTTCAGCCGCACCCCATACCGCCCCCCCTGCTTGACGATCTCCGGCTCCTCCAGGGTCATCTCCTGGGGATCGGGCATCACAATGCCATACCCCGTGGCCTCCACCTGGTGAAGCGCCTCCTCCACCTTCTCATAGCTGCGCTTCATGGCCGCCATCTGGGTGAGCTGGTCGATGAGGTCCCCATCGTCCCGGATCTCCAGCCCGCACCGCTCGGACACCGTGGAGTAGAACAGCGCCCGGGGCAGTTCCAGCGTGGCGGTGACCACCCCGCTGCCCATATCCATCCGGTTGAGGACGGCGGAGCTCACCTCCTCCCGGTCGCCCATGGAAAGCACCGCCCCCTCCGCATCCCGCAGGCGCATCAGGTTGGCGGTCTCCTCCCGGATCATGGCGTACAGCCCGCTCTTGATGGGGTGGTC
>CASTQR010000273.1 GCA_949451265.1 uncultured Eubacteriales bacterium
CCCCCCCTCCTCCCGCCAGAGGATGTCGTAGTTGTTCCGCACCTGCATCACCCGGTCCCCCGCCCGAAAGACCCAGTCGCCGAAGCGCCGCTCCCCCTTCCCCTCCAGGGGCGGGTTCAGGGCGGCCTGGAGGGCCTGGTTCAGGGCCCGGGTGCCGGTGCCCCGGCGGCGGGTGGGGGAGAGGACCTGAATCTGATCGGCGGGGATGCCCATCCGCTCGGGCAGACGGCGGCGGCACAGGTCTACCACCGTGTCCAGCACCGCCTGGGCGTCCCAGCGGGCCAGGCAGAAGAAATCCCCCTCGTTGCGCCGCAGGTCGGGGATCTGCCCCCGGTTGATGAGGTGGGCGCTGCGGACGATGGCGCTCTGGGCGGCCTGACGGAAAATCTCCGTCAGCCGGACTGTGGGGACCGCCCCGCTGCGGATGAGGTCGGCGAAGAGGGCCCCCGGCCCCACCGAGGGCAGCTGGTCCGGGTCGCCCACCAGCACCAGGCGGCACCCGTCGTCCAGGGCGTCCAGCAGGGCGGCCATCAGGGGCACGTCCACCATAGAGGTCTCGTCCACGATAACGGCGTCGGCCTTTAGGGGATTGTAGGTATTCCGGGTAAAGACCAGCTTGCCCGACCGGGGGTCAAACCCGGTCTCCAGCAGCCGGTGGATGGTGGAGGCGTCGGTATCGCACAGCTCCCCCAGCCGCTTCGCCGCCCGTCCGGTGGGGGCGGCCAGGGCGGTCTCCAGCCCCATGGCCTCGAAGAGGGCCAGCACCCCCCGGAGGCAGGTGGTCTTGCCCGTCCCCGGCCCGCCGGTGAGGAGCATCACCTGACAGCCCGCCGCCAGCTCCACCGCCTCCCGCTGTTGGGGAGCGTATGTAATGCGCTGCCCCTTCTCAATGCGGCGGATCAGCTTGTCCAGCCCCTCGGGAGGCAGGGGCTCCGCCCGGCTCATCTCCAGCACCCGCTGGGCGATGAAGGTCTCGGCCTCATACAGGGCGGGGAGGTATACCGCCTCCTGGCCCGCCACCTGCTCACACTCCGCCTCCCCCCGGCGCAGCAGGGCCTCCAGGCTGTCCTCCAGCCCCTCGCCGGGGGTGCTCAGCAGGGCGCTGGTGGCCTCCACCAGCTTCCGCCGGGGCAGGAAGGTGTGGCCGTTGTTGTGGTTGTTGTGGGCCAGCTCAAAGACCAGCCCCGCCTCCAGCCGCAGGGGGTCCTCCGGCCCCACCCCCAGGGACAGGGCCAGCTTGTCCGCCTGGGAGAACTCCACCTCAAACTCCTCATTCACCAGGAGGTAGGGGTTGGCCTTCACCACCTCCAGGGCCACGTCTCCATAGGCCCGGCGGAGGAGGGCGGCCAGCTCCAGGGGCAGCTGGTGCTCCGACAAAAACTCCATCAGCCGCCGGGTCCCCATCTGTTGGCGAAAGACCTCGCCGATCTGCCGGGCCCGCTTTCTGGTGACCCCCTTAATCTTCGTCAGCTGCTCCGGGTCCTCCTCCATAACGGTGAGGGCGTCCTCCCCGAACTCCTCGATGATGAGCCGGGCGGTTGCCTTGCCCACCCCCTTCACCGCCCCGGAGGACAGGTAGTGATAAATTTCCTTCAGGCTCTGGGGCAGGCGGCGGTCCACCACCTCCGCCTTCATCTGAGGCCCGTAGGTGGGGTGCCGGGTCCACCGCCCCCGGACGGACAGATACTCCCCCGGCGCGACCCCCGCCATGGGCCCCACCACCGTGACTTCCTCCCCCCGGACATCCAGCCGGAGGATGGTGTAGCCGTTCTCCTCGTTCTGATAAATGACAGAGGAGACGGTACCCTCCAGCAGCTCTAATTCCTGCTCCGACATGGTACCATCTCCTCTCAGCTATGTTCCCGTGATGTAATCCCCCAAATCCGAGGCGGGCCACAGCGCCACCTCCGGCCAGCGGGCAGACAGGCGCAGGGCCAGCTCCCAGCCGGCGGGGGTGAGGCCCGCGTCGGCGATGACGATGGGACAGCGCAGCAGCCCCATCCCCCGCAGCCAGAGGAAGGAGCGGACCAGCTGTTCCAGCCCCTCGCCCTCGCCCCGGCCGGTCAGGACGACCCTCGCCCCCCGCCCGGGCAGGGGGCGCAGCAGCAGCCCAAAGAGCCACCACCCCACAAACGCCAGCCCGCAGATGCAGGCCCCGGCCAACAGCGCATCCCAGAACGTACCCACTCGGCAACACCTCCGGGGTATTCTATGCCCGCCGGAGGGCGGGGGTGCGCCCTACACTGCCCCGGAGAACAGATTGATCCCCATATGGGTCAGCCCCAGCATGATGCACCCGGCGGTGAGCACCCCCAGCACCACGGCG
>CASTQR010000274.1 GCA_949451265.1 uncultured Eubacteriales bacterium
GGTGGTTCTGCTCACCGGGGCCACCTCCTCCCAGCCGGTGGTGAACGTGTGCTCCTGGGGGGAGTATATCGACGAGGATCTCATCGTCCAGTTCGAGGACGCCACCGGCATCCGGGTGAACTACCAGACCGCCGAGAGCAACGAGGCCCTGTACTCCCTGCTGAAAAACGGCGGGGCGGACTACGACGTGATCGTCCCCTCCGACTACATGATCGCCCAGCTTTTGGAGGAGGGGATGCTGGAGGAGCTGGACTACAGCCGCATTCCCAACTTTGAGAAGATCGACCCCCGGTTCCGCTGCCTGTCCTACGACCCCGAGAACAAGTACACCGTGCCCTACACCTGGGGCACCCTGGGGCTTATCTATAACGCCAATATGGTAAATGAGGAGCTGACAAGCTGGGGGGCCCTGTACGATGACGCCTATGCCGGGAACGTGCTGCTGATCAACAACTCCCGGGACGCTTTGGCCGCCGCCCTCATCCACTTGGGTTACTCGGTGAACACCACCGATGAGGGGGAGATCCGGGAGGCCTTCGCCCTGCTCGCCGACGCCAACCGCCGGGGGGTGTTCCAGGGCAAGGTGATGGATCAGGTCTTTCAGAAGATGGAGGGCGGGAACGCCGCCATCGCCGCCTATTACGCCGGGGACTACCTGTCCATGGTGGACAACGCGGCGGAGGGGGTGGAGCTGCGCTTCGTGGTGCCGGAGGAGGGCGGGAACTGGTTCGTGGACGCCATGTGCGTGTTGAAGGACGCCCCCCACTACGACGCCGCCATGGAGTGGATCAACTTCATCGCCTCCACCAAGGCCAACCTGGCCAATATGGACTACATCTGGTACGCCTCCCCCAACACCGAGGCGCTGGAGCAGTACCCCGCTTATTATGAGGAGAAGTACGGGGAGGAGCTGGATCCCGAGCTCTACGAGATCATGGCCGCGCCCCCGGAGGTGCTGGAGCGGTGCGAGATGTACACGGTGCTGCCGCCGGAGACGCGGGCGCTGTATAACGATCTGTGGATCCAGCTTGGAGCTTAAGGAAGGAAGCATACCCATGCGCAACGAATTGACAAAAAAGGATCTCGAGCTGATGCGGCAGGAGCTGGAGCACCGCCGGACGGTGCTGCGGCCCCAGCTCATCGAGGCGGTGAAGGAGGCCAGGGCCTTTGGGGATCTCAGCGAGAACTTCGAGTACAAGGCCGCCAAGAAGGAGAAGAACCGCAACGACAGCCGGTGCCGCTACCTGGAGAACATGATCAAGACGGCGGTGGTCATCGAGGAGAAGTCCGCCGACGGCACGGTGGGGCTGTATGACACCGTCACCCTCTACGTGGAGGAGGACGATGAGGAGATCCAGTGCCAGATCGTCACCACCATGCGGCAGGACGCCCTCAAGGGCCGGGTGAGCAAGGAGTCCCCGGTGGGGAAGGCGGTGCTGGGCCATCAGGCGGGCGACCGGGTGACGGTGCAGGTGAACGACAGCTACAGCTACGACGTGGTCATACGGGCCATCCAGCCCGGAGAGGACGACGGGGCGGCCCCGCTGGTGGGGTTCTGACAGACGCTTTGGCCCGGAGGCGGGGACGCCTCCGGGCCGTTTTTGTCTCTTTATGCGGAGCACCTTTACAAAGCCCGGGAAAACGTGTATAATCATACCAGATTTTGTATGTCCGGGAAGGAGCCTTTGCCATGTCCCACCTCCACCGCCCCAACCGCATCCTGCTCCTCGGCGGCGCCCTGTTTGGGGTACTGCTGGTGCTGTTCGGCCTGTGCCAGGACACCCCGGCGGGCATATTCCGGGGGATGGGCGTTATCCTCACCATGGAGGACGTGCTGATCACCGACTACATCGCCATCGCCGGGATGGGGGCCGCCTTTGTGAACGCGGGGCTGGTGACGTTGATCAGCGCGGTGCTGCTGAAGCTGGTGAAGGATCCCGTCAACGGGGCCACCCTGGTGACGCTGGGGCTGATGGCCGGCTTCTCCCTGTTCGGCAAGAATATTCTGAACATCTGGCCCATCCTCGTCGGAACCGGGCTGTACGCCATTTATAAAGGGGAGACCTTCGCCCACCACATCAACCTGGCCCTCCGGGCCACGGCGCTGGCCCCGGTGGTCAGCTTTATGGCGGTGCGGTTCAGCCCCTGGCTGGGGGTGGGGATGGGGCTGCTCATCGGCTTCGTCATGCCCCCCGTGGCGGAGCACGCCCACCGGGTGCAGAACGGCATGAACCTGTACAGCCTGGGCTTCTCCTGCGGGCTGGTGGCCATGATGCTGGTGCCCGCCTTCAAGGCCTTCGGACTGGAGCCCCAGTCCGCCCAC
>CASTQR010000275.1 GCA_949451265.1 uncultured Eubacteriales bacterium
CGCCTGCGGGCTTATGGAAACACTGAAAGAGTGTGGTGTTCACCTTATCTGCACCGACGAAAATTTTATCCCCGATCTGCTTGTTACTCGCTTTTAATATAAAAAAAGCGAGTGTTCTTACAGCATCTTTCAAATGCTATAAGAACACTCGCCATGGTACGGCTGAAGGGATTCGAACCCCCGACCTTTTGGTTCGTAGCCAAACACTCTATCCAGCTGAGCTACAGCCGCATACCGCTCCTGAAAGCTTGTTCATCATAACACACCCCGCCGGGAAATGCAAGCGTTTTTTTCATATTTTTTCACTTTTTTATTTTTTGCTGTTTGTTTACAAAAATCCGTAGGCAGGGCGGGAAATTTATGCTATAATATCTCCCAAACGCCGCTCACCCGCCCGCAGCGGCAGATCCCCGGCCCGGCCGGGGAAATTTTCGGCGGAGCAGGGAGGCCGGGAGCGATGAGGCACAAGATACAGCGGGGGCTGCTGGGGGCGCTGGCCCTGGGGCTGGCGGCCCTGCTGAGCGGCTGCATGTTCCAGCCGGTGGACAGGCTGTACGCCCTCCCGGTGCTGCCCCAGGAGTACAAGGACCTCCAGACCACCATCGACGCCACCATGGGCGAGCTGGGGGCGGAGTACGCCACCATCAACTACGGCTCCAACACCTCTACCATCCAGTTGCTGGACATGGACGGGGACGGGGAGCAGGAGACCGCCGCGGTGTTCCTCCGGGTGACCTCAGCCGAGGAGCAGCCCATGCGGGTGTGCCTGTTCCGGCAGGGGGGGGGCCGGGAGGAGGGCGACCACACCTACCGGCAGGTCCATATGCTGTCCGGGGAGGGGAACTCCATCAACTCCGTGGCCTATGAGGACCTCACCGGGGACGGCAGCCGGGAGATCATCGTCAGCTGGCAGCTCAGCGGCGGGGTACACATCCTGTCCGCCTACAGCCTGACGGGCACCGAGGCCGACCAGCTCATGAATACAGCCTACAACGAGTCCTACATCGTGGCCGACCTGAACGGGGACGGCAAGCAGGAGATTATGGTGTTCCAGCAGGACAGCTCCGGCGAGGGGAATAATCTGGCGGAATACTACGAATACCAGGACGGGGCCATGACCATCACCTCCGTCGCCGCCCTGTCCGACGGAATGCGGGATGTGTCCGCCGTGGAGGTGGGCCGTCTGGCGGACGGCCGCCTGGGTGTTTACGTGGGGGTGGAGCTGGAGGGCGGCACCCTCACCGACATCCTAGTGCTGGAGAAGGACGGGCTTGTCAATGTCACCCGGGACGTGGAGAGCGGGGCCAGCTTGGCCACCGCCCGGTCCTACACCGAGGTGGGCACCACCGACATCAACAGTGACGGCGTGCTGGAGATCCCCCGGCCCCAGCTCCTGACCCCCATTGACCCGGAGAACGACTCCGCCCAGTACTTCACGTACTGGCAGCAGTTTGGCTCCGACGGCAAGGGCAGCACCAGCTGCGTCACCTACCATACGGTGACGGACAGCTGGTACCTCAACCTGCCCAACGGCTGGGATCCGGGGAACATCGCCGTGTCCCGGGACGACAGCCTCAGCAGCCGGGGGGAGCGGGCGGTGGCGTTTTACTACTGGCCCAAGCGGGAGGAGGGGGATCCGCCCCCCAAGAAGTTCCTCACCATCTACCGCCTGACGGGGAGCAACCGGAACGCCCGCTCCAAGCTGGCGGACCGGTTCACCCTGTATACGGACAGCAACGCCACCTACTGCGCGGTGCTGGACGACGGGGTGTGGGACTGCGGGCTGGATCAGGAGAGCCTGGCTCAGCGGTTCAAGCTCATCACGGTGGAGTGGGCCACCAAGCAGCGATCCATCTCATGACGACGAAAGCGGAGGTATGACAGTGGCAAGGAAGGTTTTGGTGCTGGAGGATGAGGCCAACATTCGCAGCTTTGTGGTGATCAATCTGAAGCGGGCGGGGTACGATGCCATCGAGGCGGGCACCGGCGAGGAGGCCCTGGCCCTGATCCAGAAGAACCCGGACGTGCAGGTGGCCCTGCTGGACATCATGCTGCCGGGGGAGATGGACGGCTTCGAGGTGTGCCGCCGCATCCGGGCGGGCAATTCCCAGATGGGCATCATCATGCTGACCGCCCGCACCCAGGAGATGGACAAGGTCAGCGGCCTCATGACCGGGGCGGACGACTACGTGACCAAGCCCTTCTCCCCGGCGGAGCTCACCGCCCGGGTGGACGCCCTGTTCCGCCGCACCGGCGGCGGGGCGGTGCGGGACGCGGACGAGATCGAACAGCCGCCCTTCCTGCTGAACACCCGG
>CASTQR010000276.1 GCA_949451265.1 uncultured Eubacteriales bacterium
CTTACCAGTGCCCGGTGTCGTCGCTCCGCCGCCGGGGGATCACGTTCCCCACCTGAATGTTATACAGCGTCCGGGTCAGGTCGGTGAGCTCCGACTCCTTGAGCTGGGCGAACAGGAAGCCGTACCGGAATTTCCCCGGCTGGTACTCCACCACCCGGATGATCTCCCCCATGAACTCCATGGGCACGTAGTCCTTCAGCTTCACCCACAGCCGCAGCACCTCGTCCTCCGCGTGGAGGAACTCGGACTCAATGCAGGCCCCGCCGCTGCTGATGTCCACCAGCACGCACTCCTCCGGGTTGCTTCTGGTCTCGTCGGTGGGGTAGTACAGCGCCGCCGGGCCGTTCACGTGGAGGCGGAAGTTCTGCCGGTGCTCCGAGATGGGCCGCACCTTCAGATCCTTCAGCCGGCACAC
The DNA here is from genome assembly GCA_949451265.1 of uncultured Eubacteriales bacterium. The sequence continues at coordinate 416 of CASTQR010000276.1, forward strand.
CAGCCGGGTGGACTCCTGGACGGTGCCCTTGAGGACGAACTGGCTCATCTGATCGTCAAAGCCCTGGATCAGCACCGAGGTGCCCACGTCCCGGGTCTTGAAGGACAGCCCGCCCGGCAGGCGCTCCAGGGTCAGCGACGTATCCCCCGCCGCGTACCCGGTGAGGCGGCCCACCAGCAGCTCCTGGCCCTCCGGCGTCTCCACCGTCAGGCTCATGCCGCTGTGCAGGTCGGGCAGCGCGCCGGAGCTCTCCTCCTGCCCGTCCAGGTCCTCGTAGTCGTAATCCCGCCCCAGCAGATGTGAGAAAAAGCCCATGCCGGCCACCCCTTCAAAATCCCCAGGCGGGGATCCAAGATTAAAGTCAACCCCAATTATAAACAATCGGAGGCGAGTAGTCAATACCCCGTCACTCCCCGGCAGGGGCGGGGGCGGTGAGGTACTTGTCCTGGTAGTGGGCCAGCCAGCGGCGGAACTCGGGCTGATCCCCCTGCCGCACCCCCCGGGTGTAGTCGTGGAACTGGAGATCGCTGTACCGCAGCTCCAGCACCGCCAGGGCCACGTTGGAGCAGTGGGCGGCCACCCGCTCGAAGTTGGTGATGAGGTCGTTGAACACGAAGCCCACCTCCAGCGTGCATTTGCCGCCTTGGAGCCGCCGGATGTGCCGCAGCTTCATCCCCTCCAGCATGGTGCTGATGACCTCCTCCAGGGGCTCCACCTTGCGGGCCACCGCCATGTCCTCCTGGGTCAGGGCCTGCTGGGCCAGGGCGACAATCTCCCGCACGGCGTTCACCGCCCGGTTCAGGTCCGCCACCCCGTCGGCGGAGAAGTCCAGCTTCTTGTCATTGATCTCCCGGGCCAGGTCGGCGATGTTCACCGCGTGGTCGGAGATACGCTCCAGATCGGTGAGACAGTGGAGGTAGTGGGAGCTGATGATGGTCTGCTGTTCGTCCAGCCCCCGGCTGTTCAGGTGGAACAGGTAGGTGCCCAGCCGGTCCTCATATTTGTCCACCACGTTCTCCCGGCCCATGATCTTCTCATACTTCTCCGGGTTGAAGGCGCTGAACAGGTCCACCGAGCGGTTCAGGTTCTTGAAGGCGGCGGACGCCATCCGCTCCACCGTCCGGCCGCTCTGCTCCAGGGCCACGGGAGGATAGTCCAGGAACCGCTCGTCCAGCAGGTTCTCCTGGAACTCCTCGTCCTCCTCGGAGCCCCTGTCCCGCACCGTCAGCACCGCCAGCCGCACCAGCAGCCCGGTGAAGGGGAGCTGCACCACGGTGGAGGCCACCTTGAACACCGTGTTAAAGACAGCGATGCCCAGGGCGGTGGCGGGCAGGGACATGAACCCCATGGGCGTCACGGCGTGGAGCAGGTAGAAGGGCACCATGAACAGGACGGATCCCACAATGTTAAAATATAAGTAGATGACGGCGGTGCGCTTGCCGTTGGGGTTGGCCCCGATGGCGGACAGCAGCACCGGCACGCAGGCGCCGATGCACATACCCAGCACCATGGGCACCGCCACCTCGTAGCTGATGGCCCCGGTGACGGACAGGGCCTGCAAAATTCCGATGGAGGCGGAGGACGACTGGATCACCGCCGTGACGATGAGGCCGATGGCCAGGGACACCACCGGGTTGGAGGCGGCGGAGATGAACTGCAAAAACGCCTCGTTGGTGCGCAGGGGATCCATGGCGGAGCTCATGGCCTGCATTCCGCTCATGAGGACGGAGAAGGCCAGCAGGATCAGGCCCACGTTCTTCTGGGCCTGCTTCCGGCAGAAGAAGAACAGCACAATGCCCACGAAGGCCACGGCGGCGAACACGGTGGCGGAGGTGAAGCCCCCCTCCCCCTCCACGCCGGCCAGGGTGAGGATCCAGCCGGTGGCGGTGGTGCC
>CASTQR010000277.1 GCA_949451265.1 uncultured Eubacteriales bacterium
GAGGCCGCCTCGTCCACCAGCCGGATCATCTGGGCCAGGGTGGTGTCCTGGCCCACCCGCGTCGCCCGGAGGGTCAGCGCGCCGGACTTATTGATGGAGGCGGAGATCACCGTGTCGCCGGGGGCCTTATCCACCGGGATGGACTCGCCGGTGAGGGCGGACTCGTCCACGCTGGACGCGCCCTCCACCACCACGCCGTCCACCGGCACCGAGCCGCCGGGGCGCACCAGCACCAGATCCCCCGCCTGCACCTGCTCCACCGGCACCTCCACCTCCTGCCCGTCCCGGAGGACGGCGGCGGTCTTGGGGGTCAGATCCATCAAGCGGGCGATGGCCTGGCCCGTCTTGCCCTTGGAGCGGGTTTCCAGGTACTTGCCCAGGGTGATGAGGGTCAAAATGGTACCCGCTGACTCAAAGTACAGATCCATGGAGTAGTGCTTCACCAGAGCCATGTCCCCGTGGCCCTGACCATAGCCGATGCAGTACAGTGCCGCAATGCCATAGATGACGGCGGCGGCGGAACCCACCGCAATCAACGAGTCCATATTGGGAGAAAGATGCCATAAGGTTTTAAAGCCCACGCGGTAATACTTTTGGTTGATGACCATGATGAGTATTGTGAGCAGGAACTGGGTCAGGGCAAACACCATGGCATTTTCCGGGCCATGGAAAAAGGCCGGGATTGGCAGGCCAACCATGTGCCCCATAGTCAGATAGAACAGGGGAATGAAGAACACAAAGGAGGCGATGAGCCGCGCCCTCATGTTTTTCAGGTCGTCCTCCATGGCGTCCGGCGCGGGCTTGGCCTGGGCCGCGCCCTGTCCGGGGGCCGCGGGCAGGGACGCGCCGTAGCCCGCCTTTTCCACGGCGGCCACGATCTCCTCCGGGGACAGTGCCCCGTCCCAGTCCACCGTCATGGATCCGCCCAGCAGGTTCACGTTCACGTCGCATACGCCGTCCAGCTTCCGCACCGCCTTGTCCACATGGGCGGAGCAGGCGGAGCAGGTCATGCCGGTGACGTTGAATTTTTGCTTCATCCTGGGTTCACCTCGCTTAAAACCAAGCTGTTTTTTACAGTATCTTCTCCAGAGCCTTCACCAATTCATCGATCTTCTCCGCCCGCTCGGTGTCGCTCCCGGCGTGCTCCACACAGTGCTTCAGATGGGCGGTGAGGATCTCCCGGTTGGCCCGGCGGAGCATGGCGTCGGCGGCGGTGACCTGCTGGGAGATGTCCATACAGTAGCGATCCTCCTCCACCATTTTGATGATGCCGTCCATCTGGCCCCGGGCGGTTTTCAGCAGCCGCAGCACCGTCTTTTGATCGGCCATCATGGGCTGTCCCTCCTTTTCCACTACCCCCCTGGGGGGTAGTGTTATCCTATCACGTCGGTGGGCTTTTGTCAAGGGGGCTGAAAAAGATTTTCCCTCCTTGCCCTTCTCCCCGCTTTATGGTAGAATAGCCCAAAAAGCACAGGAGGGATTGACATGCAGTACCAATTACAAAAGGGCCCCTTCACCGCCGCCGTGGACACCCAGGGGGGCGAGCTGGTCTCCTTCCGGGACGGGGCCGGCGTCGAATACATCTGGGGTGGCGACCCCGCCTACTGGGCGGGCCGGAACCCCATCCTGTTCCCCATCGTGGGAAGCCTGAAAAACGGCAGGGTGGATATTGGCGGGCAGACCTATGAGATGAACCGCCACGGCTTCGCCCGGGGAAGCGGGTTCACCCTGGCGGAACAGGGTGAGGACTTTGCCGTGCTGGAGCTGCGGGACAGCCCGGACACCCTGGCCCGCTATCCCTTCCCCTTCCTGCTGCGGGTGCGGCACCAGCTGTTGGAGGACGGCTTCTCCACCTCCTTTGAGGTGTCCAATCCCGACGATCAGCCCATGCCCTTCTGTATCGGGGCCCATACCGCCTTTCACTGCCCCCTCTATCCCGGCGAGCGGTTCGAGGACTACCGCCTGGTGTTCGACGAGGCGGAGGACTCCGACTCCCTCCCCCTGACTGCTCAGGGGCTTCTCGCCCCCGGCCCGGGCATCCCCATCCTCCGGGGCACCGACATCATCCCCCTGAGCCACGAGCCCTTTGACAGGCTGGACACCCTGATCTTCGACGGCCTGCGCTCCAAGGGCGTCAAGCTGGTCCACAAGGACACGGGCCGGGGCGTTCGCATGGAGTTTGGGGACTTCCCCATGATCGCCTTCTGGACGATGGCCAGGGCCAACGCCCCCTACCTCTGCCTGGAGCCCTGGCACGGCTGCGCCGCCCGGGACGACGAGAGCGGGCGGTTCCAGGACAAGCCCCACTG